>QZKO01000062.1 GCA_003599505.1 Nitrospiraceae bacterium
AAATCGGGCTTCTTAAGCCGAGGATGTTCAGGCCTTTCCCGTTTGCGGAAATAGCCGACGCCCTGAAGCATGTGAAAGCGATAGCGGTCCTCGACAGGGCTGACTCTTTCGGTGGAATGGGGCCACTCTATTCAGAGGTCGCAGGCGCAGTCATGCAGATGGACACCAGGCCCGCAATGGTCAATAAGATCTTCGGACTTGGCGGCAGGGACTACCTCCCTGATCAGGCTGAGTACGTAATCGATGAGCTTATAACGGTATCAAAGACAGGAAAAGTTAAGACCGCAAAAGAATACATAGGAGTAAGAGAATGACTACGAAACCACTCAAATTAAGAGAGCTTGCAAAGGGAGAAGAGCGGTTAGTCCACGGCCACAGGATGTGCTCGGGCTGCGGGGCGCCGATCATCGTGAAACAGGTCCTCATGGCAACAGACTACCCTATTATCGCAGCTAACGCGACAGGATGTCTTGAGGTCTCCACATGCATCCAGCAGTTCACTTCGTGGAAGATACCCTGGATACACAGCGCATTTGAAAACGCTGCCGCAACAGCGTCCGGGGTCGAGGCCATGTACAAATCCCTCGTAAAGCAGGGAAAGCTTGAAGACAGGAATGTAAAATTCGTTGCCTTTGGTGGCGACGGCGGCACCTATGACATAGGTTTCCAGAGCCTTTCAGGGGCCATGGAGCGCGGACAGGATATGATGTACATATGCTATGATAACGGCGCGTACATGAATACAGGCATTCAGCGCTCAAGCGCAACGCCTTTCGGGGCAAATACCACAACATGTCCGGCAGGAGACGCGATTCCCGGCAAACTGCAGCAAAGGAAAGACCTGACAAAGATAATGGCCGCCCACGGCATTCCTTATGCTGCGCAGGCGTCCCCGGCCAACTGGATGGACCTGATGAAAAAAGTCCAGAAGGCGTTTGAGATAAAAGGCCCGAAATTTCTGAATGTCATTTCCCCGTGTAACAGGGGATGGCGCAGCCAGACAAATGACGCGATCGCGCTTTCCAGGCTTGCTGTTGACACCTGCTACTGGCCGCTGTATGAGATCGAGAACGGGGTCACGAAAATCACGTATAAGCCGAAGGAAAAGAAACCCCTTGTGGATTTCCTGAAACCGCAGGGAAGGTTCAGGCATATGTTCAGCCCTCAGAACGAATGGATGCTCAAACAGGCGCAGGAGTATGTCGATAACTATTGGGAACGCCTCCAGAAAGAGGCGGCGTTCTTCGGCGGGGAAGAGAAAACAGAAACGAAATAGAGTAAAATACATTTCAAGGAAAAAATAAATAAGAAAGGAGGTAGATAACACAAATAAATTAATAACAAAATAAAATGGCAAATTCCCGGGTAGCTCAGCCGGCAGAGCAGGTGGCTGTGCGAAGCTCCAGAGGAGCTGAGCAATCAGTTTCAAAGAAGCTTAGTAAAAAAGCTCTGAACGGCAATAACGTATAAAGCAAAGAAGGAGGGGACCTTTGGCAAAGCGTGAAACCCGAAAATACAGTGACCGCAGACAGTATTTAATAAGAGCTGTCCACAGGAGACGGAAAAAAATTCGTCAAATGGCAGTAGAATATAAAGGCGGTTCTTGCGAATCATGCGGATATAACCGCTGTATCGAGGCACTGGAATTTCATCACTACACAGGAAAAGATTTCAGTATCTCGGAAAAGGGTTACACACGGAGTTGGACAAAGGTCAGGGAAGAATTAGATAAGTGCATTTTGCTTTGTGCCAATTGTCACAGAGAAATTCATGCTAAAGCGCAGCTTTTCCGAGAAATCGGGATTGAAAAATCGGGTGAATTCAGGGAAGCCTAAGTCCCGCATGTGCTGGATATGGTAATCCTGAGCGAAACCTGCTGAAGGGTAGAAAGTAAGCAGGAACGTGCAGAGACTAAGGAGTGAGGAACCCAACCAATAAACTCCTTTACAGCGCCCGATCCCTAAAAGAGATATTCTCTTATGGGAATGAGATAGTCCAAGCTTCATGGAAACATGAGGACAACTTGTAACCACCCTGTCGGGGGTTCGAATCCCTCCCCGGGAGCCAGTCATTACTCTCAGCAATATCATTTGCTGGGTTAAGTTTTTGTGGATCTATGGGAGGCAATTCCCATAGATCCATTTTTATTTTGCCGGTTATCGTGCTGTAGTCGAACTGATTTGCTGCTTCGGGCATCCTTAATTCCCCCAATGGTCTGCGCCGGTATTCTTGAAAGGCCCCGAGGCATGTCCGCGAGACTTTTCGCGCGGGCTAAGGAAGAGGTTGAGTGCAACAGGCCACAATTAAATACATATTTAAAATTCAGGATAAAATCTCTCTATAAATTTATCCAGCAGATTTAATTGAATCCCTGATTTATGCAATAAGTTTTCCGCAATTGCAATAAGGAGCACAACAGGCAGCATATGGGTTGCAACAGTAATCGTTGCAAAGCTTTTTCCCAGTTTTCGCACAGACGCAAAATTGCCGGTAATCAGTCGTGAAAGGAATACATACTCAATTAAAAAAAAAATGGTTGCAGGAAGCGCTGTAGCTACAGAAAGGGTCTGGAAAATAAAAGTCGTACACAAGGTGTCTCTTATACTGCATTGCGATGAATATGTTTTGGGATTATTTGACGTTACTCCCTCGATAAACCATTTTATATGAAGATATGCAATAATATATGCCGTTATATGTGATATATCCGCGATTGGTCTGAAGTGACTTCCGTTGCCGCTGTATATCGTTCTGATATTTACAAACCTGACTTCCGCTCCGCTGTCGCCCGCTTTTATCAGCAACTCGGTTTCTGTGGCGTACCTCTCAGTCATCAAACGTATCTTTTTTATTAACGTCAGCGGATAGAGCCTGAAACCGCACTGTGTGTCTTCAAGGAACTGGTTGGCCGCGAAGGAGATATAATATCTTGCGATCTGCATGGAATTATAACGAGCTCTCGGTATCATTTTTTTCTCATGCATCCTTGAACCGACTATTACAGCATCAGGGTATTTGCTGTTCGCTTGCAGGAATAATGGTATCTCTTCCGGGTCGTGCTGGCCGTCGGCATCCATGCTTATCACTGCGTCATATCCGTCATCAAGCGCCTTTTTAAAAAGCGCCTTCAGGGCGCTGCCTTTTCCTTTGTTTCTTTCCATGACTATAACTTCAGCCCCTGCCTCTGAAGCGGCTGCTGCGGTATTATCCGTGGAACCGTCGTCGGCAACTATAACTTTCGGGAGATGCTTTAAGGCTCCGGCGACAACGTCCCTTATGGTCTTTGACGCATTATAAGCAGGTATGAGGACACAGATTCTATATGGCAACTTTTATTCCTTCTTCCGCAAGAATTTCCACAGCCGCCCTGGCGCCTGAATATGCCGCTGCCAGGACCCCGCTGCCCATATCTCCCCAGTGGCCGGCAATTCGCATGTTTCCTATTCCATGTTTCTTTGTTCCCCTGCGCCCCGGTATCTGTCGCCAGCCGAATGCGGAACCATTGAAATTACCCGTATAGCGCTGAAGTGTTTGAGGCGTTGCAGCGTCAAGCACCTCTATTTTGTCTTTAAATCCGGGGAAAATTTTTTCCGCTTTCTTTAAAGTTTTCTCTGTACATGCAGCCTTGTCAAGAACCGCAGAGGACGCTTCAGTCATTTCATGAAACACTGCGGTACTGCATCCTTCCGGAGCGCGGGATTTGTCTTCCAGGCTTGCTATAGTAACACCTATGGTTGTGTCTTCCCTGAACGACATGTCCGGCATGAAAAAATCTTCCATTTCATATGAAGGGAAATAACCGATACTGGACTGGCCGCTGATGTCTCCTTTGATGCCCGCATAGAGAATGAAAAACGATGTTGATATCCCCGGGCTGCGGATCATGTCTTCGGCAACAGATAAATATTCCCCCCCCAGGAGACTACTGAAGGTCTGGTTGAAATCGGCATTGGATATGACATGCCGCGCTGAGTATTCTTCATTATTGTCGCATATCACGCCGCGGCAGCGGCCTCCTTCATCTAAAATAATCTTCTTTACTCCGCTGCCGAAAAACACCATACCTCCGTTCTTCCTGATCCCTTCAACAAATACATCCGCAAGCTTTTGAAAGCATCCTTCAGGCCTGTATGCTCCGAGTTTGAAATAGCTCATCATCAAACTGACCATTGCAACAGCAGAGACCTGCGAGGGAGGCAGTCCGATAAAGGGGCATCTGTCGGACAACACCGCTTTCAGGCGTTTATCCGTGAAATAGTCGTTTAAGAGCTCTTCATATGATCTGTCCATCAGGCGGAAGATGTCGGGGGTCGTTACTCCCGGATTAAAGCCGTCTGAAACTGATATGCCGATCAGAAATTGAAGGTCCTCATATGCCGAGCTTATTTTTTGAAAGAACTTTTTAACACCTTTTGCTTCAGATGGGAACAGTGACGCGAGTCTGTCCATGTAGGCATTAACATCAGCGTCTACCCTGATTTCGATATCAGGGAATATGCTGACCCTGATGGGGTCTACCTTGATAAAATTTATGTCACTATTGACACCAAGAAGTTCAAGCGCCCTGTGTATCAGCCCGCCTGGAGCAACTCCTGATATGCAGTCCACTGCGGAGTCAAAGACAAACCCCTTTCTCTTAAAAGATGATATATACCCTCCAGGCGCAATATGCTTCTCTATAACCAGTGTCTTTAATCCTCCGGAGGTCAGTATCCCTGCGCTGACAAGTCCGCCGATCCCGCTTCCTATTATTATTGCATCAAAGTCATTCATGGAAAAGCTCAGTATTATTCCCCTTTTCTCAAGGATAATAATGCCGGTAAAACAAGCAGCGCAGTTGCCGCGCACAAGACCGCGCCGATAGTAAGAACAAGCCCTATTGAAGCAATGCCTGTAAATTTTGCAGTTATTATGCTCCCACAGCCCGCAACTGTGGTTGCTGCGCACATCAGAATGTTTTTCCCCGAAAAACGGAGCGCGCTGCCAATGTCTCTCTTGTCCTCCTTGAGATAAGCTTGCATAATATATATTCCATAGTCCACGCCTAAACCAAAAATCAGGGCGACCGTGCCCATATTAATAAAATTAAGTGGTGCGTTAAAAAATCCCATGATCGCCGGCGTCAGCAGGAAACCTATTATAACAGGAAGCATAACCAGCAGGACATGTAATGCCTTTCTGAAAAACAGGTAGATAACGATCACATTTGAAATGAGGGTCACAAAGACCGCCAATAAACTTCCCGCAATAATGGATTCATTTATTGCCTCAAAAAGTATAGGGGCGCCTGTCAGGCTCCAGTCCGGCCCTGCTGTTTCGACAGACGCCTGAAGTACACTCAATGTATGTTTTTCCCATTCCCCGCCGGACGGATATATATATGCTGCGAGAGATATGTTGTGTCTATTGAAAAAAAGGTCGATTCTGCGGTCGGAGACAGTTTCAATTTCCCTGAATCCCGCAACCTCGCGCCCGTTCAATGCCGTCACTATATTATTGAGATAAGAGTTTATGTAATCCCGGTCATAAATAAACCCGTTTTTCTCCAGAGCGCCGGTTACAACCTTTCCCAGTTTTGAAGACTCTGTGAGCGGCATGCCTTTCAACGCCTCAATTTTAATCTTCTGTAAATATGGAGGAGGCAATAATACAGCCAGAGAATCATATCTGCCGATCAAACCGTCATTTCTCCAGCCTGAAAGCAGCTTTTCCATCGAATCGAATCCTGCAGACAATTCGTTATGATTTTTCCCTTTTATAATAAGGCAGAGAGGCTCTCCTTTTTTATCCAGTTTGCGGTGTATGGTTTTAAGCGCTTCAACAGAGCGGCTGTCCTTAACGCCAATATGTTCAGGGTCATTATCAAAACGCAGTTTCGTCAATCCAGGGCCGAGAAAGACAATAAAGAAGGCCCCCGCAAGGACTATATGCCGGGGATACCTTGTAACAATATGAATAAGTTTTTCTACCCCTGATGACGGGGTGTCGAATGCCATGATCTTCTCAAAGCCCCTGCTGCCGGCCCAGAGAAGAAGGGAGCTCATTAAGAAAATGTTGGAAATAAGGCAGATGAGGACCCCAATGCCGGAAACGATACCGAGCTCATATAAACCTTCAAATCCTGTAACAACTATACTGAAAAATGAGAGCGATGTTGTAAATGCCGATATGGTAAATGCCGAACCGGTCCTGGTCAAAGTTATTTCAAGCGCCTTTTGCCGGTCCTTGTTCTTCCTTAGTTCGTCGGGATATCTCTTTATCATATGGATCGAATAATCAACATAAAGCCCTATCAGTACCGCGGCGACAATGCTTGTAACTATGTTCAGGCTGCCGAATATAAAGTACGCAAAGGCAAGCGTCATGAGAAGGGAAGACAGCATGGTAAAGCCGACGGCGGCAAGGACGATCCCTCTAACGCGGTATACTATCCATATCAGCAGCGCAATTACTACGACTGACAGGACGGAAGAGCTTATTATGTCATGCCTGATAACCTGCCTGACCTCTTCCGACAGGATATGCGCGCCTGCAAGCTGTATTTTGATGTTTTGAGGATTGCCGTTTTCTTTTAATGCAGTTTGCGTGATGGAATCCAGCTCATTCTTAAGTTCCTTCACAAAGGCCATATCCCTGCTTTTGCCTTTTGGTTTTGCGAATATAAAGGCGGCAGAATGGTCTTTTGCAAGATAGAATCCCGTGCTTAAATCAAGGGCGTCATCCTTGTGAGCGCGCCTGAAACTGCCTGCGACGATATCGCTTATTTTAAGCGGGTCTCTTGTGATCAATTCGCTGTCGGCAGGAGAGCTGAACGGAGAAAAGAGCTTCCGGCGGTTTAAGCTTATCTGTCTGGCGATTCCATCCGGCGAGAGCCGCTCACGCAGCTCCTTTAAACCGCTTTCATCAAGGTATAAAGGGAAATATTTAACCATTGGAGAATTGGCGGCGGCCGCTGTATCTTGCAGGATATTGTAGTCAGCGTATTCGATCAAAGGAGAGCGCTTCAGTTTGTCTGCAAGTGTTTCTACGAGGTCTGTATGGTCTTCAATTGGACTATTGCCGGTTTCTAAAATAACCGTGATATTATCCGACGCGCCGTATTTTTCCATGAAATCCCGGAACTGCGTAACGGTTTTATTCCCCTCGGGAAGGACATCAATGATATCCGTTTTGATTTCCATATTGAAGACGGTGATGAGAGAGAGCGCCGTTAGAAGGACGTAGATGAAGACAATCGGTTTATGGTACAGGAAAACGAATCCGGAGATTTTCTTTAAAAGGTTTTCCATAGAGCTTAAGTATTATACAATTGCCTTTACGGCAATGACAGTCTTGCTTGCGCCGGGAAGAAGCGCCCTGCTGAAGCTGAGCGAATATATAATCCGGGAAAGTCTGCCGGAAATGACGGAGACGGCCCTTTCGATATACCCCGGTGGAGAAGTGTGTCTGCCCGGGACAACTCTGATCGATGAGAAGCCGGCCTTCTCAAGCATGAGCTTTATGGTGTCAGGGGAGAAATCGTAAAGATGAAACGGCAGGTCATACAGGTTGTTCTTTATACCGAGAAAATCAAGCGATTTTACAATCGGCGTTGTATGCGGAATTCGCAAGACCAGCATGCCTCCAGGTTTTAGTATCTTCATGATTTTATTAAGCGCAGAGAGCGGATCAAACAGATGCTCGAGGACATAAAAGGCTGTTACCGCATCAAACGATTTATCATGGAAAACGGCTTCATCAATGGTAGTCGCCATGACGTTCAATCCCTTTTGCTTTGCGTATGCGATAGTCCTTGAAGACGGTTCGATCCCCGCCGCGGACCAGCCGCAGTTTTTCATGATCTGAACAAAATGCCCATAACCGCAGCCGATGTCGAGGATATTCCCTTTTTCAGGGAACGTCTTGCACAAAAAGGCGGAAGTTTCTCTAAAATTCCCCTCCATCAGTTTCGCCCAGGCATGCTCATTCTTGCCGTCGCGCTGGTGATAACCATTGTACATTCTTAAGAGCTCTTCAGGAGAAGGCCGCGGGTTTACATATACGAGCCCGCAGTGGACGCATTTAACGGCACGGTAGTTATTCTGTGTTGCAATCGGGAAAGTCCTGTCTGCCCCGCAGAGGTTGCAGTTTGTGTGTTGCATGGTTTGAAGTTGATTGTCGGGCATGACGGACAAAGACCAAAAGTTTGAGAATACTATTTTGAGACTGTTAATAACTGCTATTAAGTATTAACTGCTCCGGCATTGACAGCGTTATCTCAGCTTCGGCAGCGATATTATTATCGACATAAGCCGAAACTTCAAAGACGTATAACGGATGAAATTTTTGAATCACCGACGATTTAATCAAAAGACGGTCGCCCGGGACCACAGGCCTTATAAATCTTGCGTCATTTATCCTGCTGAGATAAGCCGCGGCCTGTTTGCCGCCGGCTGCTATCAACCCCGACGCCTGTGCCATAGCCTCGACAATCAGCACCCCCGGCATTACCGGATTTTCCCTGAAGCGGCCGCTGAAAAACTCTTCATTGACTGTGACGTTTTTCAGGCATATAATCCGGCTGCCCTCCTCGAAGTCGATTATTTTATCTATCAGGACGAACGGGTAAGAATGAGGCAGTATGGTTGCCGGAAGCGGATATGTCCCTGTCATCTGTTTTCTTCGATATACCCGACAATTGCGCCTACCGATGTAAACACCTTCTCGGCAACCTGTCTGTCCGGTATCTCAACTCCGAACTCTTTTCTTATTCCCACAACGAGCTCCAGCACATCAATGGAATCAAGTCCCAGGCTGTCCTTGCCGAAAAGCGTTGTATCATGCGTTATCTTGTCGGGTGAAATCTTCAGTTTCAATCTTGTGATGAGCAGGTCTTTGAGTTTCTGCAGAGTGTCCGGCATTAATGCAAACCTCCTGATGCGCAAATGGTTTCCCCTGTGATATAGGAAGCCTCTTCAGAGGCCAAAAATTTTACGACAGCCGCAACTTCTTCCGGCCTGCCGAATCTTTTAAGTGGGATATTGTCAAGAAAACCGGCTTTCACTTTTTCGCTTAAAGAATCGACTAACTCGGTATCTATTACGCCGGGCGCAACTGCGTTGACCCTTATCCCGAAAGCGGCGAGTTCTTTTGAAAGCGCCCTGGTAAACGCTATCACGCCGCCTTTAGCAGCCGAATAATTCACCTGTCCAGGCAATCCGGTGATTCCGCTGAGAGATGAGATGTTGATTATCACGCCGCTCCTCCGGCTTATCATAACTTCAGATACGGCCTTTGCGCAATGGAAGACGCCTGTGAGGTTGATGTCGATCACATCTTTCCAGTCTTTTTCAGGCATGAGCAGCAGAAAACCGTCTCTCACAATGCCTGCATTGTTTACGAGGACATCGATCCTTCCGTGTTTTTCCATAATATTGTTCATCATTTTTTTTACCTGGGTATAATCCGATACATCCGCCCGTTCGAGAAAAACCGACCTGTTTTTCTTTGATAAGTCATTCAACAGGACCTCCGCTTTGCCGGGCGAACTGCTGAAATTTATAACTACAGTGTCTCCCGACTCGGCAAACGCCGAAGTTATGGCCTTACCGATCCCGCTGCTCCCGCCTGTAACCAAAACCACTCTGTTCATTATAACAAGCCTGTCCTCATTGAATTCCGCCGGCCGGCGGCCAAACCGGTTGTAATAATATATCCAGATGTCGCTGCCCATAATTCCTTTAGTGCCGGATTAAAGTTCATAATCATGCAAGCATGTTCCATAAAGGACCTCTCCTGCCGCTTCTTCTTAACGTAATCATCATATCCGCATCGCACCTTATATTAAGTCCCGGCGCTATCCAGTTGCTGTTCTTCTCTGCATATCCGGCAACGTCTTTAGACAAGCTGTTCACGCTCATTTCGGGAGACACATAGAATGCCGGCTCAAACAGGTTCATTTCTTCCGGAATAACGCCTTCCTCTAAAGCTGTCAAATGGAGGCGCGTCTTCGGATATACCCTGAGACCTATTAATGCAATTATCGCAGTCGGTCTGATTCTCTCAAACAATGAGAATGTTTCTTTTAAACTTGCAACAGTTTCTCCAGGCCCTCCAATTATAATATAATGCGCGTCCGGCAAGCCAACCTTTTTACAGCATTCAGAGGCATGCGCTATATCATCAGGAGAAAACTGTTTCCCCAGCGCCTTCAGAGTTATTTCAGAGCCTCCGTCCGTGCCGAATTCAATCCCTTTACAGCCGGCCCTTTTCATGAGCGCCGCCAACTCCGGCGTCATTCCTTTGGGAGTGGCAAAACAGGACCAGTCGATCTTCAGATCGTTGCCGATAATCTTCTCACAAATTAACGCGGCATGCTCTTCGGGAAAATTAAATATATCGTCAACAAAGAAAACATAATCCATGTTGAAGCTGTCCGCCATTTCTTTCATCTCATTCACAACATCGGCAGGCTCCCGGAGCCTTAATATGCTGCCGTCAATGTTCGGATAAGTGCAATAAGAGCATGTAAAAGGGCACCCCCGTTTTGACTGTATGTTTGCCATGCCGCCGAACTCCAGGTACATCCTGTTGTTTAAAAGTGACCTGTCGGGAAGAAATCCCGGTCGGTTGTATGTCAAACCGTTCGAGCAGAATTTCCCGTCTTTTATATAACAGAGGTTCTGAATATCGCAAACCGGTCCGCCTGATGCTGCAGCGTCAACGAACAGGAGGAACGCGGTTTCTCCTTCACCTATGATCCCTGTGTCGATTTCAAGGTATTTCAATATTTCTTCAGGGAATATGGAAAAACCCGAGCCTCCCGCCACCAGGGGAGCCGGTGAGTGTTTTTTAATGAGATCAACAATGTTCTTCACCCTCGGCATATAGAAGGCGCTTTTGTTAAAGGTGAGGTTGTCGATATTCCTGATCGAGATGCCTATGACGTCAGGGAGAAAAGATTTCAGGGACTCGGAGACCGCGTAATGATCGTCCTGAACGAAACAGAGGTCAAGAATCCTGACATCGTGGTTATTGTCCCTTAAGGCCCCCGCAATGTACGCCGCTCCGAGAGGCGCAACAGGGAAGGGTTCTTTCTCATTATTGACTGAGACAAGAAGGGTCTTCATCCAGGACCTTTTTTAAGCCTCCAGCAAGCGGGGTCGGACGCCAGATAATTGCCTGTAATCTGATATGCATTTCCGCGGCATCCGTAACATTCACAATTGTGTTCACAGTCCCTGCAGGCGCCTTCGATCCTGTCATATATATTTCTGAGGTCATTGATAATGGAGCTGCTTTCGAGTATCTCTTTGAGAGAGCTTTCCCGTACGTTTCCGACCGCGATATCAATCCCTGTGCAGGGCTGCAGGTATCCCTGAGAATTTATAAGGCAACTGTAAAGGTGGCGTTTACATGAAAAGGCCGCGACAGTGGGACGCGGCTCCCAAACAATGCCGAATTTTTCCCTGTCAATCTTTTCGATCCGTTCAAATGCGTCCCTGATTTCAGATGCCTCAACGTCAAGCGTACTGTTCTCCTTCGCCCTGCCCTGTTTTGTCAGCATCTCGAAGTAAGGGATTATCCCTTTGTCCCTCGCCCAGGTCCACATGGAAGGGACCTCCCCGATGTTCTGCCTGCATATTACCGTTTGTATGCCCAGCATGGCATCCCGCTCAGGATAACCCGCCTCCAGAAGGAATCCCAGCCCTCTGCTGATATTCCTGAAGACCCCTTTAACTCCTGCAAGCGCGTCCTGCACTTCGGGTCTTAGACTATTGCACTTGATGATTACCGGAACCTTTTTCCTGAAAAGGAACCGGGCTGCGTCTTTCGTGATGAGCGTGCCGTTGGTAAAAAGTATATTTTGCAGTCCGAGCGAATACGTATAATTTATTACTTCAATCAATTCCCGGTACATCAGCGGCTCTCCGCCGCCCAGCAGGACAACCTTTCTGGCCCCGAGCTCTTTTGCCTGGAGGATGACGGACTTGATCTCATCAAGGCCTAACTCATCATTAAGAGGCTCTCCCGCGTCGGAATAACAATAGATGCATCTGAGGTTGCACTTCTTAGTAAATTCGAGCTCGATGGAAAGCAGTTCCTTCCGCCTGAGGCACTCTGCGATTTCATTATCGGCAAAACCCAGCTCATGCAGTGTCTGTACGGTGTTGCTCATATGGCCTTCTGTCTCCTGTCTTTGAAAGTTACGGCCTTTCTGCCGCCGTTCTCGAACAGTCTTCTTTCGATCTCTTCAGGAAGCTCAATTTCTATTTCAGGAGTCACCCGCGCCTTTGCCAGGACAGCATCTTTCAGCACGGACTTAAAGCCGCCGTTTACTACATGGGACCCGATCCTGAGAATGATGCGGTCTGTCCGGTCATCTCCTGTATATGCCTCTATCTGATAATTTATGACATCCTGCAGTCCCAATATGGCATTTTCGATATTCCTGGGATACAGAGTCACGCCTTTGACCTTCAGTTTTTGCTGTTTTCTGCCGATGATCGGACCGATGCGCGCGGAATTCCTTCCACAAGCGCACGGGGTTGAAAGCTTAAAGGTAACATCGCCTGTCCTGTATCTTATCAGTGGCATTCCTTCAAGTTGTAACGGAGTTAAAACCAGTTCGCCTTCGTCTCCGTCCGGCAGCAATCTGCCGTCCTCATCTACTATTTCAGTCAGTACAAGGTCCGGGTGGCTGTGGAGTCCATGATGCACGCGGCATTCGCAGAAAGACAACTGCGCCTCTGTAATGCCGTACGTAGAGTAACATATTTTACCGAAAGCGGTCTCAATTAAATTTCCAAGCGCATTTGTTGTCAGGTCCGCATCCCTGATGCTGTCGCCGATCAGTACGATCTTTCTGATGCCGAGCTCTTTTACAGGAACGCCGTATTCCTCCGCGCGCCTTGCAAGCTGCACCATGAACGACGGAACGGCTACTATGCCTGTAGGCTTCAACTCCTTCATGATGTCAAGATGACGAAGGATATTCTGTGGGCCGAGCCTCGTAACGGACGCACCGAGCTTCGTCAGACCTCTGTAATACGCGATACCGGCGATAAAAAGATTGTCACAGGTGACAGCTATGTTGAACACGTCTCCCTTTACCGCACCTGCGTATCCGAAACTCTTCTCTTCATTGCAGGCAAGCCTCTCCAGGTCATTGGCCGTAAGCGCTATAAACACCGGATCACCGGTTGTGCCTGTGGTAGAAACTATCTCCGAGATGTTTTCTCTCGGCACCGCGAGGAGCGACCAATTGTCCTTTTGGATGTCCTCTTTGCCGGTAAACGGCAGTTTTTTTATGTCTTCAAGGTTTTTGATATCAGACGGGTGTACACAATTGTCATCGAACCTGTTTTTATAGAAGAGAGAATTCTCATATGCGTGCCGGACTGTATTTATAAACAGGTCCCGTTGAATATCTTTTATCAGGTCTGCAGGCAATGCGTCAATCGAAACGGAAATACTCATTCATCCAATCCCCGTTATAACTGTAAATTTTTGCCCCTCGTCTCAGGGCGCTGTTTCTATTTTCAATAAGGAGAAATTCTGCCGAGTATGCATCATCAGGAGATATGGAAATCAATCCCGCGACTGCCATTATGGTATACCCCTGAACAATACAGTCGACGGCATATTTTATCACATCCCGACAGAAATCTTTAACTGAGACCGTGATGCTTTCTCCCCGGATATCGAAGGCAATAGATGCCTGCGCGGCCAGTGCATTCGGGGAAGTATAAGGGAAGAGCAGGGGACTTGCCCCCATCATTCCTTCTTTTAATATATTATTGAAATACTCGTCTTTGATATCTTCTACGGCATCGTCAATCCCGATATAAATACTGAGGCCGGGGTTTCCTGCGGGATAAATTATCCCGGCTTCGTCAAGCAGTTTGCCGACGGAGACGACAGTCAATAATTCCAGGTCATGCACAAAACGGACCTGTTTCAGTCGCCCGATAAGTTTGTCTAATTCGGGTCCCGTTTCCCTGCTCGTCAAAACGCTTCTCCCTGTAACAACCGGTTTCATATCCCGCCTGTAATAATTACAGAGTTCTGTCCGCCAAAGCCGGCGGACAGCGACATGGCTGTATTTACATTGCTTCGCCTCGCAATGTCAGGGACATAATCAAGGTCGCATTCAGGGTCTCGTTCAGTGTAATTAATAGTAGGGTGTATTTTTTTGTGGTTAATTGAAAGCAGGCAGCATATTGTCTCAATTGCCCCGGCTGCGCCGAATGAATGTCCGAGCATTGACTTGGTAGAGCTGACCGGCACGCTGTATGCGGCATCTCCAAATACTTTTTTTATCGCTAACGTTTCCATCCGGTCATTGTAAATCGTTCCTGTGCCGTGCGCATTGATATAATCAATTTCAGCGGGCTTAATTCCTGCTTCCGATATCGCCTGGCTCATAGCTGCGACAAGTCCCCTTCCATCCCGGTGCGGGGCTGTCAGATGATTTGCGTCCGCCCTTGAGGCGTAACCCATTATCCTCCCGTATATCTTTGCATCTCTTTGCGCAGCGTGTTTTTCAGATTCAAGAACCATAAAGGCGGCGCCTTCACCGAGCGCAAGACCGGACCTGTTTTTATCAAAGGGCCTGACCTTTTCCTCTGTCAGGGCATGAAGGGAATGGAAGCCCATGACCGCAAAATCGCTGAGCACGTCGGCTCCCCCGGCGACTATTACGTTTTCTTCGCCAGAGGATATTTTCCTTGCGGCAATTCCTATTGCATCGGTCCCTGAGGCGCAGGCAGTAGATATAGTAATACAACCTCCCTTTATGTTAAACGTCTTTGCGAGAAACGAGTTGATATTTGAAAGAGATTCTCCTGAAAAGCTGTTTTTTGTTTTATGCGGATTTCCTTCCATCAATCGCTTTTCTTTGAAAAGTATATTACCCAGCACCGTTCCGACTGAAAGGCCGGACTTTCGATCTTCCGGAAGACGCGCGTCTTTCACAGCCATGCGTAATGCCTCTTCCGCGATGAACAGGATTTTGTCTTCAGAACACACATGTTCTGATCGTCCTGTTATATCGATGCCGGCCATCAACCATTTCCTTCCGGCATCAATTAACGGGGGAGGCATCCACCTGACGGCGTCTTCTCCGGAGCAGACGGCATCCCAGAATGCCTCAGCCCCCGCAAAAGGTCTCAAGGGCGTAACAAGCCCGATCCCGGTCACAAGTACCCTGTTCTTCATCGGTTGTCTGAGAATGTGCTCCTTAGGTTAATTTGTTAATCGTATCTCAGGGTTTATCAATTTTCCATACAGAGGCATTCAGCATAACCGTATCAATTATGAAACCAACGGCCTCAAAAAGATTTATTGATTCACCTGCGTCATGAAATCCGTTCCAGCCCTTACAAACGCCTTCAAAGAAATCGTGGCACAGAATGCCTCTCCTTACCCATGAATCTTTTACATATTGCAGCCCCGCGTCAGGGTAGCTGTGGCTCAGGATGCCGAGAGACCCTCCCTTTCTTAATACCCTGAAAATATCTCTGTACACGTATTGACGTAATTCATAAGGTATGTATGGGTCAGCGCAGGCAAAAAACACAATATCAAAAGAACCATTGTTGAAAGGAAGGGGTGAGCCGAATCCCTCCCAAAGCGTAGCGTTTATCCACTGCACGGATTCAGGATTGCGTATTCTGCCCCGGGCCTGCTCAATAAAGATGTCTTTAAAATCAAGCGCTGTCACTTCTATTTCAGGGGAGCGCTCCTGCATCTGGAGGATACCGAAACCGGGACCATAACACAAGTCAAGCACCCGTGCGTTGCCGGTCCTGCCGGAAAACAGCAGGTTTATCAGCACACCCCGTGCAAAACTGAATTCCGCGTTCCCAAGAAAAGCCTCCCATATCAGTGTTGTACTGCCGTCAAAACTGAAGAGCGGGGAAGAACCGCGTAAAAATTTATCGGCATAAGCCACGCACCGGTCAAAAAAACCTGCCTGACCTTTGAACATTTCCCGGACCATCCCGGATTCATCCCCGGATAATTTCAGGTCCGGGTCCTTCCTGTCGTTTAACACATAAAACTTGCCTTCTTTCTTCAGGCATTCACATTCGCACAGGAAATCCATTAACACCGTTACCATCCGTAACCTGGTCCTGTCATTGAGCACATAACCGAGTCTTTGCTGAAACAGCTCAACAGCGTCCTCTTCCGTAATCCGGCTCAGGGATGAAAGAACTCCCTGAATATGGTGCTTATCTATAAATTGCAAAAACCGTTCTGTCAGATATCTGTGAGTCAGCGATTGGCCCAGCAGGGACTTTATGTCTTGCATATCGGCATTCATAATCCTGCTTTATAACTTACTCTCTTGTAAGCACAACGGCGGCGGCATTTCCCTGAACACCGGACGTAAACACCATTATATGCCGGATTCGATCAGGGATTGCGCCTCCATTCCTGATAACAGTTCCGGGTATTGTATCATTTTTTATCATGAGAGAAGATAATATTACCTGCCAGAGCGCAGAGGCTGCAAACGCATTGCCTGTAAGATGGGTAATACTTGCTGCAGGCATGCCGTCGAGGGATAAGCCGGCGGGTATTTCGCAGTCCGTCATGATGAGAGAAATGTCCCGCGCCTTCAGGTTCGCTTTAGCCAGACACCGGGTGATAACTTCTGCCGACGCTGTTTCAGGGGCGGAAGGATAACACATTGAAGACGCTCCTGATATCCTGCAATGGTGAGACGGAAAACCTTGAGTTCCGCGCTTTTCAACAACTATAGCTCCAGCGCCTTCCGACAAGCCGGCAACGCCCATTCGCAAATAACATGATGCCGACAATTCGTTCAGTTCTTCGGCGCAAACAACTACTGCCTTGCCGACACATCCCGACTCAAGCATCATGCATGCAAGAATAATGGCCTTCACAGCAGTTTCCGCGCCGCCTAAAATTGTATGAGCCGGGCCTCTGACCCCATGGCATATAGAAGCATTTCCGGCAGGGGCGTTTAATACCGAATCGGAGAAATGAAGGGGGCTTGCAGCATCAATTCCTTCCTTTATCAGCGACGCGTGGAAGGCCTGTGTATAATTCAGCGCCCCGTGAGTAATTCCCATAATGAGCGCCGTGTCCGTTCCACTGAACGGACCGTTTCCGGAATCCTTTATCGCAAGGTCTGCAGCGGCAGACGCATACTTTGAAATATCCGCAGACCTTCTCATGCGTCTGTCGACAATACTTTCAAGGAAATCCATATCGGTTATTTCCGCGCAGGGGATCTCATTTAAAGTTGGAAATCTCTTTGTTTTCCTGACGCCCTTAACGCCGTTTTTGACATGGTCCCATAATTGTTCATTACCGATGCCGACAGGAGTTACAGCGCCCGTGCCGGAGATCACCATTTCGCTCATACGTACTCCTTTAATATAACAGCAGCATTTGAACCGCCGAAACCAAATGAGTTGGAGAGAACGGTTTTAATATTATGACCAACCGCTTGTTTTACAATGTTCAGACCGCACCCGGGATCAGGGTTTTCATAGTTGAGCGTAGGAGGCACCGTCTTGTGCCTTATGGCTAAAAGAGATATGACCGCTTCCACTGCGCCTGCGCCTCCCAGTATATGCCCTACCATGGATTTCGTGGAGCTTACAGGTATGTCTCCGGCCCTTTCCCCAAGGGCTGAGACAATCGCATTCGTTTCCATAGTGTCGTTATATTTTGTACCGGTCCCATGGGCATTTATGTAATCAATAACCGGCTTGCCGGCATCATTCCACGCCCTTGTTATGGCGAGCGCCGCTGATCTTCCCGAGGGCTCCGGAGCGGTCATATGGTATGCGTCGGAAGCCTCCCCGTATCCGGCTGCTTCGCCGAGAATCTTCGCACCCCGTCCGATCGCATGTCCGGCTTCTTCGAGGACCAGGATTCCCGCTCCTTCTCCGAGGGCAAGGCCGTCCCTGTTTCTGTCAAAAGGCCTGCATAAAGAGGGGGACAGCGCCATCAGAGAGTTAAAGCCTGCAAACGTAAACTCGCACATCGTGTCATACCCTCCGCATACGGCTATATCGCAGCAGCCGCTCCGGATAGAATTCAAGGCATGGCCTATCGCATTAGAGCCTGAAGCGCACGCGTTGGAGAATATCATAAAATCTCCCGCAAAGTTAAACTCCCGCATGAGATTTACCGCCTGGTTATAAGCAAGATAATCGTTTAAAAGAGAAAGCCTGGCCCTATTCAATCCTTTTGCTATTGTCTCACGGTGAAACAGCTCTCCAGAAAGCATGCCGCCAAGCGTGGTCCCGAGCGATAAAAGCGCCGGCTTGTCTTTTATGATATCAACAATGCCTGACTCCAGAAGCGCTTCACGGGCAGTATGCACAAGAAGATGTGTGGCGCGGTCAAGTCTTTTGTCCCTTAAATTATTAAAAAATGTTTTTTTAAATCCCTTTATTTCCCCGCCCTGTCCGGCCATGTAACCGGAAGCATCGAACGAAGTAATGTTTTTTATGCCGGACACGCCTGCCTGCGTTCTTTCCCAGTTTATATCTTTTCCTGTCCCATGGGCAGTGGATATGCCGATGCCTGTTATGACAACCCTTCTATTCATGTTTTTTCCTGCGCCTCCGGAGAACCCCCGGTTTCCCGGACCCGTTGTAAAAAAATGTCAACAACACCGCGATAATCACGAAGATAATCAGAAATCCGGCGATTCCTGTAATAACAACAAAAGCAGTTAAGGCGCCTGCCAGTATAAAATAAACAATTAATGTGCCAAGAAGCGATCTGAAAAAATAACCGTCTATCATCCGTTTAAGCCGAGCACTTCTCTGATCGGGGCAAAGGATAAATGCCTGAGCAGGCCTTCAATCTTCCCGGGGGTAGCTTTTATATTGAAATAGTGCATAAACTTTCTGCTGAGAGGCAGGTCTATTTCAGGCTGCTCCATGTCAAATTCCCACGGATGAATATAAACCATCGCCGGGCGCTTTTCCCTGTTTATTCTGTTTAATTTTGAAATAACATAAAAGTATGGGAACATCCTTAGAGGCAAGCCTCCGCTGAAAGGGAGATTCTCCCGGAAGAACCTTGTGGTAGTCAAAGGGAATTCCCATATCTCACCGTATTCGGTGTTGAATATACATGGATAAAAAGGGAAATCCCTCTCTCCCATTCCGGTGAGAGGGACCATACTTGAATCATAAATAATACCAAGCTTTCTGAGAGTTCCAAGCGCCCAGGGAGTTACTTTTCTTATTGACCATTCAGGCGCCCTGAAACCGATCACCCGCTCGTTGGTAATAGAAGATATGACGTCAACAGACCTTGCGACATCATCCCCGAATTCCTGGTCCGTAAGTTCAAATATCCTTCTGTGATAAAAACCATGTGTTGCTATTTCATGACCTTCGCTTTTGATTTCCAGGATAAGTTCCGGCTCTCTTGAGGCAATATATCCAAGTACAAAAAATGTGGCTTTTGTTTTATAACGCCGTAAAAGCGTAAGTACTTTTTCCGTATTTCTTATGACCCGGCTTTCATAACTGTCCCAGTTGCGCGGGTCCGAACATCCCTCAACGTCGCATATGTGGTACCAGTCTTCGAGATCAACAGTAAGCGCATTTTTCATTTATACCTGTTTAAACGCTCCCGGGCTGAAACCGCCCATTTGCTGTCAGGTTGAGCAGAGACGGCCAGATTCCAGAAGTCGGCAGCGCCTGTTTTATTATTAAATACCAGCATTTCAAGGTCGCCGATCCTGCAATAGACTTCAGCTTTTCTGTCAGCCGGCAATTCACCGGATTCGAGCGCGGATTTGTATGCTTTTCTTGCTGTCTGCCCTCTGTCTTCTCTTTCATCCCAGGCATTATTCGTTTCTCTTTCTTCAAATATTGTTGCCTCTCTTGATTCTTTTGCCAGTTTAGCATAAATGTCTCCCTGTAGAATAAGGGCGTCTGCGTTTCCCGGTTTATAATAAAATATTTTCTTAAACCCGCCTGCAACTTCATTTTCCCTGTCTATGAGCGCTCCGAATTTGACATAGAGAATCCAGTAATCACTATTAGTATAATTGCTGCGGTAAAGGTTCTTTATTCTTGCCTGCGCTTCTCTTGCCGTCGACTTCCAATTCGGATCGCCGGACTCTTTCATTACCCTGCTTTTCTCCAATAAAGCTTCAACAAGGAGAAAGTGATATCCGGTATCTGTATTACCGGAAGCCAATCCGGACAATATTCCGATCGCTTCGTCATATTTCTCTTCACTCATCAGGCTCAGAGCCTTTTGATAAGCAGCCTCACTGGTTAATGTTTCGGAAGCGGATAAGCTTGCAAACGTCAGAAAACACAACGCGATGCCGGATATTAACATCTTGAATAATTTCATCGCCCCTCCGTTTTATAAACTGAATATACCCGCAAAACGGGTTTTGCTATCTCCTGATTATTCCTCTCATTTCCCTGTCTGATAGAAATGAAAATACTGACGATACGCGCCCTAATAAAGGCAACGGGTCTTTAAGAGAAAATATGTCATCCTTAATTGTCATATTAAAAAACCCCGGCTTCATCTTGAATCTGTCAGGGTTATAAAGAAAGTGTAACAGATCGCCGGGGACCACAAATCTGCACATTACTCCCGTCCTGTAATCGTGAACAGGCTCCACATCACCCTTAACAGCTAACTGATACAGCAGATACGGAAAATCCACACCTGCCTCTATCGCAAGCTGGAGCGAGCCCCAGAATCTTGGGTTTACCTCAAGGAGCTTCGGCTTTCCGTCCCTCGGGTCTATGATAAATTCGACATGAGCTACCCCGGTCCACCTGAAATCCCTCAGTATGGATTCGGCTATATTTTTCACATCGTCCCTTTTTATGCTTTCACGCAGTGTGCTGGGGCCTCCTTCGACAGGATACTCTCTCAGGCGTCTGTACACAAACGAGGCCCATACTTCAGATTCATTATTCAGCAGAAGGCACACCCCGATCGCGCCCCCCCCGCCTTTTGGAATATATTCCTGAATTATGGGAAAAGGATAGGTATTGTGGACCTTACAATACGACTCTGCAAAATCCTTCCTGTTTTTCACATATACGATCCCTCTTGAACCGGAGCTTGCGCGCGGTTTTATCACAACAGGAAAATCAAGTTTATTTTTTAACTTATCCAGGCCGGAAAGATCATGGACTATGCGTGTTAAGGGGATATCAAGTTTCTTCTGACGCGCATACTCCATCAGAAAGGCCTTGTCCTGCAGCTTCATACATAACGCCGTATCCGCAAAAGGAATCTTGCAATACCGGGCAAAACGTCCGGAATGCTCTGTCAGCAGGTTCTGTGTGGAAAGTTCTGTTGGGAAGATGACGTCATAGCGGTATTCCTTTAATTCGGCTTCAAGCCAGTCCAGGAACCCAGCGCTTTTCTCTACGGGTGAAGGATATACGATGCGTCTGCTGCAATATTTTGAAAATAATGCAGTTGCAAATCTTGTCTTCTCACCGGCGGCAACGAAGAACCCCCTTTTGCCGAAAGACCTCACGACAGCCAGAGATTTGTTCCACATGCCGTCGAGAATTAATACTCTTTTTTTGTCAGCGCAGGTCATTTTGTTTTCCGGAATAATTTACGTACCACAGGCGCATTGTTTCTGAATGCCTTCATAAAACCTTTCACAGCGCGCCGGCTGCGCACATAGTATCTTATATACGCCCATATCAGCAACAGGTGCATTACGGCAAAAGGCACCTTCCTGTGTCTGAACACCAGATGAAACCCGTCATAAAGATGCCATTTCCTGTGGCGCAGGAGATTTGATATGTTCTTATGGAGGGTCGTGCCGGGGTAAGGGGTCAGAATAGTGAACTGCGCTACAGAGGTGTCGAGTCTCCTCGCAAACTTTATGGTATTCAGCATCATTTTCAGATCGTCATTGATACCGCCGAGTATATAGCTCGCAAAAACTTCTATTCCGTTCTCTTTCAGCAGGCTCACTGCTTTGTGGGGAACATCGTTGGTCAGGCCTTTATTGAATTCCTTAAGTGTAGAGGGGTTTACACTCTCAACTCCGATATAAACGGTTTTCGCCCCTGATTTCGACATAAGCCGGACCATGTCCTCATTTTTCAGAAGTGTATTAGGTGTTGACAGGCACCACCACCATATATCAAGCCCGCTCTCAATCATCAGTGAGCATATCTCTTTTACACGCTCAGGGGATACCGTGAAATTGTCATCGCAGAACGCGACCGCCCTGTAACCGTACTTATGGTAAACCTCTTTTATCTCAGCCATTACGGAAGGAGCGCTTCTCGCCCTCCATATATTTCCATACATTCTCGGCGTAAGACAAAAGTTGCAGTTATGCGTGCATCCCCTGCTTGAAGAAATGACCGCCACCGGTCTTTTCCCTCCATACCTCAGCCCCGTCTTCCTGTAGGCTTCAATGTCGGCAAGATGTCTTGCCGGTAAAGGCAGGGCGTCAAGGTCCTGTATAAGCTCCGGCAGCGGCGTGCTTACAATGCGGCCCTTGTTTAAATAGCTTAAGCCCTTTATTGATGACAGGTCTGTGCCTTTTTCAATTCCTTCCAGGAGCGCAGGGAATGTTATCTCTCCTTCGCCTTTGACTATGAAATCAACACAGCCGCTTTTCAGAATTTCTTCATCCGAAAACGCAGGATGGGGCCCTCCCATTACAACGGTGCGGCCCTGGGCCCTGCCCCTTTTTGCTATTTCCAGGGCGCCCTGAAAACGCTTTGTATCAGTCGTGATTCCGACTATGTCGTAATTTTTAAAATCATAAGCGGAAGGGTTATGCCCCGAAATGCGAAAATCTTCTACCCTGACGTCATGCCCGCTTTGCTCGGCAACAGCGGCTACATATAGAAGACCCAGCGGAGGAAATACGAAACCAAAGGTCTCAAACACATTTACAGTCTTCGGATTTGCAAGCAGGATTTTCAACCCCTTAATACCCCCTGATGATAGTCGCTTGTTAAGGTGAGCCTGTCAAACCATGACGGACAATGAAGACATCCTCACGCATTAAGATTCGTCTCATATGTGAAATTCTGTCTGTGCCGGATAGTTTTTTTTATCGTCTGCCTGAATCCGAAGTTCATGGGATAAAAAAAGTTCTTATATGTCCCGTTACCCCGGAGTCTTTTAAAGATGGAAGAATAAGAAAAACTCTCTTTTAATACCTGATGGTATCCTTCAAGAAGTTTTTCCGGCTTCATCAGTTTAGGCATATAGACGACATTGTTTGTATTGTAGTTGGACCAGTCCCTGTCAATCAGTCTCCCTTCAGCGAGCATTTTCGAATAAAGCGCGGTGCCGGGATACGGCGTCAGTATCGAGAAATAACAGACGTCGATCTTTGCCTTATTAATAAACTCGACCATACGGTCAAATACCCCTTCATCATCATGGTCAAAGCCCAGCACAAAAGAACCGTCCACGCCAAGCCCATAATCGTGCATCTTCTTTACAACATCAATATAATCCTGCGGCTTGTTGAAGGTCTTGCCGGCATTCGTGAGGTTGTCAGGGGATAAACTCTCAAAGCCTATTAAAATACCCATGCATCCGCTCTTTCTGAAAAGCATCAGCATCTCATCGTCCTTTGCGATGTTTACCGACGTCTGTCCCAGCCACTTGAGGTTGTAAGGGACTATCCTGGTTAATAATTCTTTTGCGTGTCTCCTGCTGCTTATTATGTTGTCGTCGGCAAAAAAGACAACGTTCTTCAGGGTAAACCTGCCTTCAAAGGGCTTAAGGTTCCTGATCTCTTTTTCGACCTCATCAACAGGCCTGTTCCTGAATTTGCCTCCGAAGGAGCTTGTAACGGAGCAGAATTCGCAGTTGTGAGGACATCCTCTTGTAGTTTCCACGGCATGGAGCGGCAGATATCCTTTGTCCCTGTAAAGTCTCCAGTCCGGCGCAGGACGGTTGGCGAGTGAAGGATAGCCGTTTTCATGCTTATACATTCTCTTGAGGTTTCCCCTGGTGCAGTCGTCAAGAACTTTATCCCATAGGTCCTCAGCCTCTCCAATTACAACACTGTCGCAGTGCTGAAGCGCCTCTTCCGGCATCTTTGATATATGCATGCCGCCCATCACGACTTTCACTCCCCTTTCCCTGAACTTATCAGCTATCTCATACCCCCTTTTGGCCGCAGGGGTCATCGCTGTAATCCCCACAAGATCAACATCTGCGCTGAAATTTATCGCCTCTACCTTTTCGTCGGTAATGCTGACCTTCCAGTCAGGCGGCGTCAGTGAAGCCACTTTCAGAAGCCCGAGGTAAGGCACGCGGAAATAAAAGTCTCCCCCGAGAAGACTTTTGGATGCTAACGGTGAGATGAGTAAAAGGTTCTTCATTTTACTATTGATTAATATTTTTAGAAACAAACTCTGTTGAATAGCGCCCTATTAATTCCGTCATTTGAAGCTCTATACTCTCCCCGCTCCTTAATGAAGCGGCTCCGAATCGTTGATATTCTTTCGAATCTTTAAGCTGAGGAGGTGTTCCTTCCAGCCATTCCGCTGTCATTCGCATATGTGCCTTGCCGGCTCCAAGACCTACCCAGAAACGCAACGCGCGATTACCTGCAGTGAAAACATCAATAAACACTCTCAAAGTTACGTTTGTTTTATCTGCCTCTCCGGATATTACTTTGATTGACGGAAACTTGTTGTTTATATGTTTTATTATTTCTTTTTCTATAGCCGACAGGTCATCTTTAGGCAAGGCGTTACCGGCTGTTCTGTCTACTACCTCCAATTTCAGCAAAGAAATATTTTCCTGTATGGCTGTCTGAACATCTTTTATTTCATTGTCAAGGATCTCGGCTGCCGGTAAGTTTGAAATTAAGAATATGGAAATTATAACTATGATGCCGATGAATTTATATTTCTTCATAGTCCCTCACTTTCTGTAAGCTGCTTTCCTTTACCCACTTAAAATACACAATCGACCCTATCTGCTTTACAAAGGCATTGAGCAGATTTCTGTCCCCGAGACATTGTTTACAATAAGGATGTACAACTCTGAAACTGTTAAAGCCCTTCACTACTTCCTGCACCGCCTCCTTCCCGAGATAATCTGCAATTGAAGTGTCTCCGCAATTATATGATGAAGTCCTGCCGTCAAAATCCGTACAGCAAAAGGTATAGTCCCCGTTCCATAATATGCCGAAGTTTTCCTGTATCCCCGGACAGTATCCGAATACAGCGTTCACATTTTTCTTATCGAAGTGTACGGACCAATCCCCCATTACCCTTGTGTGGAATTGTAAATGACTGCTTATATTAATTGTATTTTCCTTAAATGTCCATATTTTTTTTATCTGGTTTACAGGAATTTTCCCCCCCTCTAATAAGAGGGGATTAAGGGGCGTGTCCCAATCTTTTGCGATCTTTTCATACCATAACATCAGATATTTTTTAAGATCGGAGGTCCTGTCCGCGATGCTGACCTCCGGGAAGATCGGGATTATCAGTCTCCTTAGCGGAGATGAAAGAAAGCTGACGGTCAATTTCGTACTGCAATTACCTGTTAAAAAATATTTTGCTATTGAGATTATTTTATCGGCATAATCATCAAAAGTTATGCCCTTTGCCCCTCTGTATGAAAAGGTCTTTTCATCGGGGGTCTGCAGAGAAACGATTATCTGTCCGATACCGGCCCTTATAAGTTCCTGCAGCATCTTTGCATCAAGACGGCTCCCGTTGGTTGTGAGACAGGTTTCAATACCCCTGTCACTTGCATACTGAACAATGTCAACCAAGCGCGGGTGCAGGGAAGGCTCCCCCATTACATGAAAGAGCAGGAGCTTTATCAGTCCCTTCCCGGCCACGTTATCTATAATGGAGCGCGCCGTCTCAACAGACATCATCCCTTTCTTTCTTTTCATCTTTGAATCAGGGCAGAACTCGCAGGAAAAGTTACAGATATTTGTAAGCTCCATGTGCAGCCTGTTGATGGGAAGTTTTATGGCGCCTATTTGTTTATTCATGTGTTCTCTTCTTCCACCGCGCCCCGATATATGGAAGCGCTCCAATGATTACCATTATTGTTAGGGAAACGGGAGAGGGCCCGACACGCCTGGCCGCCGGAATGACGCCTGAACTGATTAAGCAGGCGCTAATTATCGTTGCTCTCAAACTGATTCGTAATTCTCACATCATCAGGAAGCTTTATTTTAAACATTCCGGGATCGACAGCATAGTTGCTCTGTATGCCTGCAAGTGTTGTAACGGTCCTGTCCCCCTTCGCAGTCGTTATCTCAAATCCTTTTGGAAGCCCTGTCGCTTCATCATAATTGATAATTAAAGATGATATATAACGTCCCGCGATCCTGGACAGCGGCGTCAATTTAAAAATTATCCCGTTGTCACCGCGAAACATATTGACGGCAAACCTCTTCTCCATCTCATTTAAATCTCCTCCCATGGCGATTGTGAAGAAACTCATTGTGTTGCGCGCTATGAAATTCTCGGAAAGCGTATAAACCTGCGCTTCCTTCTCATCAGGATAATAAACCGTCATCGTCCTGCCGTCTATTGCGGTTATGGACTTATGGGGTTTCACGGTCTCCCACCTGAGCATATCAGGTTTTGCCATTATCATCCGGCCTTCAACGTATATCCTGTCTTTCATGGCGGACAACTGTTTTTCCTGGGTGACAGATGAACGTATTGAATGGATGTCTTTCTGAAGGGCGCCGATCCTTTTCAGAATCTCCTTTTTCTCATTACCGGAGATTTCCTGAAAATGATCGTCAGATGCTGATACGGCAAAAGGCAACGCAACGATAAGTATCAATAATGAGAAGGCAGTGGAGGTCCGGAGATTAATCTTTTTCCCTCTCGACACACAACTTTTCAACATGGTTTCTGAAGGTGTATCCCGCGTTATAGGTGCAGAAGGGATACAGTTTGCCGTCAGGCGCTGAATAATGCACTGCGCAGCGCCTGATCCTTTGAAGGTCATAGTTGTAATTGTCCATGAAATGCATGCCGAATATGAAGAACGTCTTGTAGGTATGGCCCTTGTATTCACTGGTCCATGTATACTTCTTGTCGGCATAACCATCGAGTGTTTTCAGGAATTTCAGAAAGGTCAGGCCTTCGGGCGCATATTCAGCCCTGAAATGTTTATGCAGCGTTTTCAGCAATCCAAGCCTGGAAAACATCTTGAAGCGTCTCTTCCCCGCTGTCTCCGCAAGGCCCTCAACATCTTTCAGAATATTAAACAGGTCCAGGAACTTTGTAACAGGCACGGCGTTCCTTTTATTGTCGACAAACAATAAGGACATTGCGCCGCAGTGCGGATGACATGTATAATTGGAAACCGATGAGCCCGTAAGTGCCTCCGCGAGTTTTACAAAAGGAGTAGCCGAGTTAAGAGAGAACCAGTCCTTGTAAGGGTCGGTAAACCCTGTCTGCCTGCCGACGTCGAGCATCATGTCGGCAAGAGTATATCTCTCTCTCATACGGTGCTCCTCAGGATATCGTCCCGTGAAAACAACAGGCTGTATGGATATGCCTGTCATTACATCCAGGTTTTCAAAGGCAAGACGGATCAGGTCTCCTATCTGGTGGTCATTCACCCCTCTGATTATTGTTGGAACAAAGATTACCCGCAACCCGGCCTTTCTTGCAGATTCGAGTACCTTCAGCTTTGTCTCAAGAAACCTCCGACCTCTTATTTTTTCAAACACATCGTCGGTAACGCCGTCCATCTGCAGGTATATGTACTGAAGTCCCGCCTCCCGCGCCTTCATCGCAAATTCAGGATCAGAAAGCTTAATGCCGTTTGTCGCAACCTGAATATGTGTGAAGCCAAGATCTTTAGTGGCCTTAACAATGTCAAAAAACCTCGGATGGATTGTTGGTTCGCCCCCTGTATACTGGACAGTCGTACAGGGCGCGGGTTTTGCCTCACGAAGTCTTTTAAGCATGAGATAAATCTCATCATATGACGGCTCATACCGGGTTTTATTGGAATCCGCAAAACAAATATTGCATTTGATATTGCACCTGGCTGTAATATCGACATTGGCGACAGCGGTATGGGTCAAATGCATATTGCATATGCCGCATTCCGTAGGACATTTATAAGCGTTTTTTACCTGGGGATTGGAAAACCCGCTTCCGTCCCTGAAATGCCATCTTTCCATCCCGGAGAATATTTTTACATCGGAAGAAATAATATCGTTGAATACCCCGTGGTCTTTACATTCCTTGGTCATCAGCACCTTCCCGTCATTTTCGTATTCTCTTGCAGGAATGATCGAGAGACATTCGGGACAGAGTGAAAGTGTTGACTTGGGAAGTCCTTTGGTTACCGGTATAATCGGACTGCCTGTCAGGGTGGTTTCCGTTTCTAACCTGTTTTTAATTGCAAGCGGTCTGTTTAAGACATCAGATCTTGTGAGCATAACCCCCCTGGACTATATCGGCCTGAAATTGTACCATTGATCAGGGTACATTATAATATATTTTTCGAGAATTCTTACAGTTCTTTTAAGCGCTTCATATTCCTGCTTTTCATCAGCAATCAACAGGGGTTTCTCGATGATCCCTTTATAACCATCCCCTTCCCTGACAACAAAGGCAACAATAAGAGGCGCCCCCGATAATCTGCTCAGGATAAAAGGGCCTTGGGGGAATTTGGCCGGTCTGCTGAAAAAATCTACTGTCATGTTGTCCGGCCCTTCATGGTACCTGTCTATCAACATTGCAACTACCTCCCCGTTCTCAAGCGCCTTCAGAATTTCAATTGTTGAAAACGGTGAACCCAGTCCTATAGTCTTTACATCATGCTTCTCTCTATAACGTCTGCGCATATAATCGATTTCCATGTCAGCGTCGGTAATCGTTACAACGTTCATTTTTAACCCATAACTTCCAAAAAAAATACCCCCCAGCTCCCAGTTGCCCAAATGCGCGGTAAGCAGAATTACTCCTTTATTCATCCGGAGGGCGGCATGCAGGTTTTCTTCACCATCAAAACTGATAATTTTTTCTATGACGGCATTCTTGTCCAGATGAGTAAACCGTCCATAATCAACAAGATATTTGCTGTAATTCCGGAAAGCCCGCAATGCCAGACCTGATATTTCCTTCTCAGACAAATGAGGCAATGCCTTTCTTAGATTCTGTTTGACATTTTTTGCGGCAATTCTATAAAAGAAGTAACTTAATCCGGCGATACTTTGAGCAATGAGATATGACAGGTACCTGGGAATATACCTTGTCCATTTTATCCCATAGTTATAGACCAAAGGAATATTGAGAAAATGTTTTGGCAAATCAGGCCCTTTCAGAACTTTATTCTGTTACAAAACACGTTGAATTAAATATAACGATATCAGCTTATACATGCTTTTTACAATATGATACAAGATAACATGTGTTGCGCCAAAGCCCGTGGGCATTATTTTGAACAACCATGACATGTCATGGTTTCATGGCATACAGATGTTATGACATGTCATTGTGTATAAATAAAACACTTTTCTTAACTGCCAGAAGTTGTAAATATTTTTGCTTAATATTTTAAGAAACATGTTAAATAACTTATCAAACTGCTTATAAATCCATTTTCCCAACGCCTTACCAGGCAAAATATGTTCTGATTTCTTCGGGTATGAAATATGCGTAATACATTCACATAAAATGAAAAAGTCGCTGTAACACGAGCGCATAACATTAACCCATTAACGGAAGGAGGCATACAATGTTACTATTCCTGACAGGACTTTTCATTGGCGGCCTGGTAGGGTTTATGACAATGGCTGTTTTTGCTGCCGGTAAAAGCTGATCACTGCCCAAGGGCGCTGTCCCTGCCTGCTCATGAAAACGCGGCAAAAAATATAAACCGGAAACATAAAGATATGCCGCTGTTATTCCGAGTATATTAATAGTACTTGCATCAAAGTTAAATCTGTAAATATGACAGGGAGAAAACCATATGACTGATTTGGAACTGGAAGAAGGCATTTACGTTAAACGGAGCAGGGCCGCGCTGGGAGTGCAGGCAACTTTCAGGGAATGTGTCCTGGAGACCCTCTGGTTTCCGTGCGGGGTCGCAAACGGTTATGTGGAGCTTTTTCCTGTTACGGATGACCTTAAACGCGTGCTGCGTATAAAAGAGAAGGTCCCTCTCGAACTTTTCCAGAAAGAATACTCGGTAAGGGAAAACAGCAGGGAAGCCTATCTCAGGCTTAAAGAGACTGTCTTTTAACTTTTCATCTCCCTCCGGTTTATTGCTTTTTCAGCCCCCTCCTCTTAAAATAAGGCGAATTTACTTGTCAACCTGAAAGAATATTTCAGCCGCGAATTGCTGTGAACTGCCCGCCGGGCAGACAGGCTGAGCAAATGATAAGGAGGATGACATGGAGAAACCGAGGGACAAGAAAGACGTAATAGAACTGATAGAGAAAAATAATGTGAAATTTATCAGATTGTGGTTTACTGATATCCTTGGACAACTGAAGAGCTTTGCCATTACGAGCGAGGAGATCGAGGGGGCTTTTGATGAGGGGATGGGCTTTGACGGTTCATCAATAAAGGGTTTCGCGAGGATCGATGAAAGCGATATGATTGCAAGGCCGGAGGCGTCAACTTTTCAGATCGTGCCGTGGAGGCCGAGGGAAAAAGCAGTAGCAAGGATGTATTGCGACATCCTTAACCCTGACGGCACGCCGTATGAAGGAGACCCGCGGTACGCGTTGAAGAGGAATCTCCTCAGACTGAAAGAAAAGGGGTACACGCTTTATCTCGGACCCGAGCTTGAATTCTTTTATTTCAAAGACGATAAAGGCACGGAGGTGCTGGATGAGGGCGGATATTTCGATCTTACCACACTGGACGCGGCGAGTGATCTGAGAAGAGAGACGGTGCTCACGCTCGAGGAGATGGGGATAAAGGTGGAATATTCCCATCATGAGGTCGCTCCTTCCCAGCATGAGATCGACCTGCGCTACGCGGACGCCCTTACGATGGCTGATAATGTTATGACGTACCGGGTCGTTGTAAAGGAAGTGGCTTCAAAATATGGTTGCTACGCCACGTTCATGCCCAAACCGATTTTCGGACAGAACGGCAGCGGGATGCATACGCACCAGTCGCTTTTTGAGGGTGACAGGAACGCCTTTTTTGACGCGAAGGACAAGTTTTATCTTTCCGATACCGCAAAGAAATATATAGCCGGATTATTAAAACATGCCCCGGAGATTACCGCTGTATGCAACCAGTGGGTCAATTCTTACAAAAGGCTGGTCCCAGGGTATGAAGCGCCCGTCTATGTTGCGTGGGCCAGGCGAAACCGCTCCGCGCTTGTGAGAGTGCCTTTGTACAAACCGGGCAAAGAAAAGGCCACGAGGATAGAGCTCCGCTCCCCTGACCCCGCTTGCAATCCCTATCTTGCCTTTTCGGTAATGCTTGCCGCCGGCCTTGAAGGCATTGAAAAAAACTATGAGCTTCCCGACCCTGTTGAAAAGGACATCTACCATCTGAGCGAGGAAGAAAAGCAGGGGTTAGGGATAAAATCTCTGCCGGGAAGTTTGATCGAGGCAATAGAGATTACGGAAAAAAGCGGGGTCGTCCGCAAGGCGCTGGGTGATCACATATTCAATAATTTCATCGAGAGCAAGAAGATCGAATGGGACGACTACAGGACAAAGATACATCCCTATGAGATTGACAGGTATCTGCCGATTTTGTAAGAGCGGCAGAGCGTTCTATTGCATTAGAGCGGCTTGCAGTGATCCGATAAAATTATTGACCAGCCAGCGATTTTTTCAGGACACGTTAACTAATTAATTAAAACGCATAAAATGATTATCCACAGGACCATATTCAGGGAGCTCTTTGTAAATCTGACCGTCATCATCTGCTCCCTGTCCATTATCCTCTTTATGGAGAAATTTGTCAGGATCACCCGGCTGTTTATGGGAAGGGGCGCTGAAATAAAAGACATCGTCAAGATATTCATTTATCTGCAGCCGTCCATCCTGCTGCTGTCCGTCCCCATGGCGCTCCTCATCGCCATATTTCTTGTTTATGGAAGGATGTCGACCGACAGTGAAGTAATTGTTTTAAAAGGGTGCGGCATGAGTTTTTTCGGGATATCAGGGGCGGCGGTAGCGCTTTCGGTATTATTTTCTCTCATCCTGTTGTACGTCAGCCTCTATCTGCTGCCCATCGGCATGGTTTCTTTCAAGAAAACCTTATATGAAACAATCGTAAGAAAGGCCTCAATGACTTTCGAGGAAGAAACCTTTTCGGACGTCTTTAAGGGGAATGTTATATATGTGAAAGAGGTGCCCTCAATAAATGAATTCCGTGGGATTTTTGTTTACAGGGACGCGGACGGCGCCGTCAAAGACCCCCTGGTGATCGTTGCTGAAAAGGGGACGTTCAGAACAAGTCCCGAAGAAGGACTGATAAAGCTGACGATGAACAACGGACTTATTCATACATTCAGTGAAACAAGTTCTTCCGAAATTACCTTCTCGCAATATGATCTGGTGCTTGCCTCGGGGCTCGAGACTGACGAAAAGTCAAAGCCGGAGGAAATCAAGACCCTTGATCTCTGGAAGGGAAGGAACGATTTGCCGCCGTGGGCCGTCGAATTGCACAGGCGGGTGGCGCTGCCGTTTGCCTGTATTATTTTCGGCATACTCGGCCCCGCGCTCTCCAGCAGGATGGGCAAGGTCGGAAGGCTCGGCGGTCTTTCGCTGAGCCTCGGGGTGCTGGTATTCTATTACCTGCTCCTCATCGTGGGAGAGTCTTTTGTAAAAGCCGGCAAGGTCCCGGCATTCTGGGGGGCATGGACGCCGAATATTTTTTTCGGGTTAATCGCGGGTATTTTTTTCTTCAGGGCATATAAGGACAGACCGGTTAACCGATTTTAATTATGAAGATACTCAGACGCTATTTTTTAAAGGAATTTTTCAAATTTTTCGTCCTCATCCTCTTCGGTTTCACCGCGATGTCGGTCGTAGTGGAGTTTTTTGACAAAGTGAACGAATTTTACAGTCACAAAGCCCCCGCATCAGTAATAATCCAGTATCTTTTACTGCAGACCCCCGGCGTCATCCTGTACGCGCTGCCTTTTGCTTCTCTGTTCTCGATACTTATTACAATTGGAATAGCTTCCAGGTGGAAAGAAATAGTGGTCATAAAGGCGGCGGGCAGCAGCACTAAAAAGCTGTTCGCGGGCTTCCTCGCGCTGGGGCTTATTTTTACCCTTCTGGCCCTGCTGCTGGGTGAAACCCTTGTGCCGAAAGCAACGGAAATGGCGGCCTGGACGAGAAAGGTGAAGATATTGAAGGAGCAGCACCGGGTCATTTACAGGAAAGAGGCCTTATGGCTCAAGGGTCTTGATAAAAGCCTTATCCGTATTGATGGTTTTGTCGAGGATGAAGACAGGGTCCTTAAGACAAGTATTTTTTATTTCAGCCCGGTTTTCGGCCTTGAGAAAAGAATAGAGGCTGATGAGGCCTCATGGGCGGACGGCGTCTGGAGGCTGAAAAACGCGACTGTTTTCGATTTTGCAGGCAATGCGATTAAAAAATATGATTACCTGATTTCTGCCGCGCTGGAAGAACCCGGGATATTCCGTGAAGAGATGAAAAAACCCGCGGAAATGAATTTTATGGAACTTTATGCGTATTACTCAAGGCTTGAGCACGCGGGATTTAAAAACCTCAAATATGTTGTGCGCCTCTATGAAAAGATTTCCTATCCGCTGATAAACTTCATCATGGTCCTTTTCGGCATAGCCCTCTCACTGCATTCCAGGTGGGGCGGAGGGATCAAGGCCGCGGGCATCGGCGTCATCGCCAGCGTTGTTTATTGGCTGCTTTATTCGATAAGCGTATCGCTTGGTAATGCCGGGGCCCTGCCGCCGTGGCTTGCTCCCTGGATCGGCCCCGCTGTCTTCGGCGTCGCGGGCGGGATTATGTATTTGAGGATAAGAGATTAACGCAAAAAATGAAGTAAACACAGAGACACGGAGGCACGGAGAGGAATCTCATTTTAAATTTGAAATGATAATTGATAATTTTGCAATTTGAAATTTCATGAAAAACCTCTGTGTCTCAGTGCCTCTGTGGTTAATTACTTCCCCGCTCTACAGGGGGATTAAATAGTTAAACAGGGTAAAAACAAAGACCGTAATGCTGATGTATCCGTTCATGTTGAAAAAAGCGATATCGAGTCTGCTCAGGTCGGCGGGTTTTACAAGAGAATGTTCATACAGCAGGAGGCCGGACGCGATCAGCACCCCCGAAAAATAAAAACCGTTCAGCTTGAATATGGGTACCAGGCTCAGGAGCAGGGCAATTGTGATGACATGAAATATCCGCGCTGTCCAGAGTGAAGCTTTGATCCCGAAGATGCTTGGTATAGAATATAGCCCGTGTCTTCTGTCGAAATCCATGTCCTGCAGCCCGTAAAGCGCGTCAAACCCCGCGACCCAGAACATGACGGCAAAGCAGAGTGGAAGTATCTCATAACCGAACGCGCCTTTTACCGCGATCCAGGCCCCGAGAGGCGCTAAAGAAAGCGCCAGGCCGAGAACGAGATGGCAGAGCCAGGTGAATCTTTTCGTATACGAGTATGTGAAAAGGACAAAAAGCACCAGAGGAGAAATTTTGAGGCAGAGAGGATTAAGTTTATAAGCGGCTAACAGCAGAAAAACAAAGGCGATAACAGTGAAAATTGCCGCTTCCCATGTCTTTACCGCGCCGCTCGGCAGCTCCCTGCTTTTCGTCCGCGGGTTCAGGGCGTCGATCCTTCTGTCGATAATCCTGTTCATCCCCATGGCGCCTGTCCTGCCGGCAACCATCGCTGCGGTTATCCAGAAGGCCTGATAAAGTGACGGAAAGCCGTCAGCGGCAATAAGCGCCGATGTAAAAGCAAACGGCAGCGCGAAGACGGAATGGGAGAATTTTATCAGCCTGAGATAATCTGTAATTTTGTTCAAGAGGACCATCGTAAGTTTCCAGCCTGGAGTAATATCTGTTAAGCCTTATTGTAATTTTTAGGAACGTCAAAAGCAACCGCTCGAATAAACAAAAAACAGAGAAAAAACAAAAAATAAGGCATAAAAAGGCAAAAGACAAACCACAGAGACCGCAGAGCTTCTTCCCTGTAATGTTAAGGATTGCGTAAAATAACAAGAACTATTTTTTTCTCTTCCACGCGCTGTGGAATGAGTCCTGCATGATGACTGTTCTCATAGGCCATTCCTTCTCCTTGAACAAATTAATACCCTTAAGAACTTTTTGATGTATTTTTGACCTATTGGGTTGTTTGAGGCGGACGATCAAAATGCCGTGGTGCTTTTCGTAGCGGTTTTGCAAGAATCCCTTGTCGGTGGTAATCAGGAGCCTTTTCTCTTTTAGGACGTTTCCCCAGAGTTCTTCGTCAGATATTCCTTCAAACTTCGTACCCCGGATATCCATTACATCGTGACCGAGGAGACGCAACTCACTTACAGTAATAAGCGGGATATTTTCGTCAACAAAAATCTTCACGCAACAACTTCGTCCGGTATGACCTGCTCTTCTGTCAGTTCAGCGGCATACTCGATACAGGCGAAAATATCTTCACGTTTCAGGGAGGGATAGTCTTGCAGCAATTCTTCCACGGTGTCGCCGTTTGCGAGCATATGCAGAATCTGATGGACCGGTATCCGCGTCCCCTTTATACATGCCTGTCCGTGACATATCTTTGGATCAACTGATATCCTCTCAAGCATCAAAGCAACCTCCTTTGCTACATTGATACTGTATTCTATATCAAATCCCGGCTAATGTCAGCAGTATCTTATTGGGAGCCCCCTTTTGTACCAGACTTATTCAACAGCCTGCTGACCACCTGAGAAATAGCCCCGCTTCAAGCTCTTTCTCCGCACTGAAATCAAGATAGTATCTGAGCCATTTCCGGTAATCAGCGTGACGTGAAACAGGCGATAACTTTTTCATGAGAACCACCTCGAATTGCTCCAAGGCATCATTTGGAATCTTATGCATGTATATTAGTCGTTTTACTATGATAAAGATGTCAATATGTTCCGTCAATATGGGAAAATTTTTTATTGACCGGCTACGAAGCTTCTGATACTATTAGGAAACTATCTAATAACTGCTTATGTGTAAGAAATATATTAATCATCTATGCTTCATTAGTTCCCATATCGTTAAAACAATGAAAAGCACAATGAACAGGAATAGAACAATATAACCAAGTGGGAGATTTTCCATGAATGCTGAAAACGTCAATTCATTAGCCAATTGGGTACTTATTATTTCATTAGCTGTCGGTGTCGTTGCAACATACTTCATTGTTGTTTCCGGCAATGAAAAAGAGAGAAAATTAAAACTTGAATTATCAAAGGCAAATGCTGACGCCGAAAAAGCCAAATCAACAGCAGCAGAGGCCAATACAAAAACTGCCGAACTAAATTTTAAAGTCGAACAAGAAGCGCGAAAAAGAGCAGAGGCTGAACTCGCGCTTGAAACATTACGCGGGAAATTACGTGGGCGTTCTCTATCGCAAAAACAACGAGATATTCTTCTCCTTTCTCTCAGACAATTTTCGGGAGCAACAATTTCTGTTACCTCACTTGGCGATAAAGAATCTGCTACTTTTGCAGACCAAATTATTTCAGTCATACAAGAGGCTGGCATAGTCGTTGTTCGTAATTTTGTGGGTACTTTATCGCCACCGCAGTATGGCATCATTATTTCACCTGATTTAAAGCCTGCCTTCCATGATGCTTTCAAAAAAGCACAGATTGATATCAAGATAGGCCGTGCAACTGATTCCAATATATTCATCGGATTAAAACCTCCAATTGACACATAACAAACGCATCAACACCGACAGGGGTTAACGCATTTTTAAAATTAATATTCAAGGAGTTGTCCCCTGCGGGTTATACTCCACGGTATATCTGTTATCAAAGGAGTTTAATAAGAAGGCGTCGGCCTGAGATAACCCGGCAAGCTCCGTGTCTTCGTGGTTTGTCAAAAGTAAAAGCCCAATATAATATCTACCAATATGGCGAGCAGTGAAAGCAGAAAGATAATAAGGTAATTGATGTCCTCATGGGATTTTTTCAGGGACGACAGGAGATAGGTTACTACTTCCCTTTCTTCTTCCGCGAGACAGGCATTGGTCCTGATTTTTTCGATCAGGCCGAAATCCCTTATAGCGTTCTTACGCTTCCTCGCGATAGAGTACCTGTACATGAAAAAGCCGATATACCCAAAAACCCCCGCATACCACGCGGGCCTTACCCATGAAGGCTCAAGGCGCTGGAAAACAACAATTACCCTGAAGGCAACGGCTGAAACAATACCGAGGAAAAAGAAGCCGTAGCTTACATATCCGGGGACGGTATGCGGCAGTTTCTTTGTTATAGCCTCTCCCTGGCCTCAAGCCCGTATTTTTTTATCTTATACCCGATCTGTCTCGGAGTGAGCCCGAGCAGCTTTGCGGCCCTTGCCTGGACCCATCCGGTCTTTTCAAGGGCCTCGCGTATATTTGATTTTTCTATTTCTTCGATATTTGTGACGAGCGATACCGACTTGTTCAGGCTTTTCAGCCTCCGGACACTGAGTGAATCAGGCAGCTCCGAAGGCGTAATGGCGTCAGATAGCGACATGATTACCAGCCGTTCAATGGTGTTTTCAAGTTCCCGCACATTGCCGGGCCAGTCGTAGTTCATTAAAATCTGCAGTGCGCTTTTATCCAGGTGTACGGAACGGCTGTTCTCATTGTTGAATTTTGTCAGAAAATATTCTATCAACGCGGGGATGTCCTCATCCCTGTCCCTCAGGGGAGGCAGAAAGATAGGGATTACGTTCAACCTGTAATAGAGGTCTTCCCGGAACTTCCCCTGTGAAACATAGTGCTCCAGGTTCCTGCTTGTCGCTGTAACTATCCTGACATCGACTTTTACCGTTTTTTCGCACCCGACAGGCTCGAATTCCCTTTCCTGCAATACGCGCAGCATCTTGGGCTGAAGCGAGAGAGGCAGATCGCCGATCTCGTCGAGGAAGATGGTGCCCTTGTTCGCGAGCTCGAACCTGCCTTTCCTCGAAGCGACAGCGCCTGTAAAGGCCCCTTTCTCATGACCGAACAGCTCTGACTCCAGAAGCCCCTCGGGGATCGACGCGCAGTTGAATTTGATGAAAGGCCCTTTGCTCCTGGGGCTCATGTAATGGATGGCCTTTGCGATCAGCTCTTTCCCGGTGCCGCTTTCACCGCGCAGAAGGACCGTCGCCTTTGTCGGGGCCACGCGGTAAACAGAGGCAAAGACCTCCTGCATCCTGTCCGATTGTCCGATGACGTTCTCGATACTGTACCTTGCCTTTAATTCCCGTTTCAGGTTTTCTTTCTCTTTTTCCACATTTTCGTAGCTTCCCCATAGCCTCACAAACTGCGCGATCAGGGAGGAGACAATCTTCAGCACCCTCAGGTCGTCATCAACGTTGCCGTGTTTTTTTGAATATATCCTGTCCACGCTCAAAACACCTAATACTTCGTTTTTAAATTCTATGGGCACGCTGAGAAAGGAAATCCCGTCTTTTTCCGGGCGCGATCCGGTCCGGTTCAGAAAAAGAGGCTCCTCGCCGATATTGGGGATTACCATCGGGTCTCTTTTTTCAAGGACCCTCCCCACGATGCCTTCGCCGATGCGGTATTTGCCCTTTTCGATATTCTGCTTTGTAAGTCCGTGAGCGGCGGCTATACGGAGCTCCTGCGATACCGGCTCGAGAAGGAACACGCATCCCCTCTGCATTTCAAGAAGGTTGCCGAGTGTAGCCATAGCCGATGTGAGGTTTTTTTCGAGGTCGAACGACGCTGTGAGGACCCTGCTGACCTCAAGGATCGCTGTCAGCTCCCTGTTCTTGCGGACTACCTGCTCGGTTTTCTGATTTCTGCCGGTGTTGTTTGCCATTGGTCAATTTTACCTGAAAATGCTCTCTACTCTCTACTCTCCTCCTGATAAGGTTCAACATGCACGACAACGTCGGTGACGGAAGGGAATTTGTTTTTTATCGCCTCCTCGGCGGCATGCGCGATGTCGTGGGCCTTAAGCGTTGTCACTTCAGGGTCCACGAGAAGATGCAGATCGATGCAGACAGAGTCTTCCTTCCCCCTCGTCCTTATTTCGTGGCATTCCTCTACGCCTTCGAGCCCGCTTATGAGCTCTTTTATTTCTTCCGGATTGATACGCGCGGCGTCCGTTAGGACCGCGGTAGCGGATTTAAGGATTTCAAAACCCATTCGCGCAATGAAGACGGTGATTATAAAGGCGGCAAGCACGTCGACAACAGGATAGCCTGCCCCGGCCGCGATCAGGCTTATGATGACTGAAATGGAAATAAAGATGTCGGTCTTTGTATGCATGGAATCCGCTATGAGGAAATCGCTCTTCAGTTCCCTGCCTTTTTTCCGTTCATACGTCATGACCCCGATGTTGACCATAAGGGTCAGCGCCATGACCGCGAAGCTCACAGGGGTCACATCGATATTCACAGGGGTCCTCAGCCTCAGATATGATTCCCGCAAAATTTCAGCTCCTGCGGCAAAAATCAGCGCCGCTATTGCAATAGTAGACAGGGTCTCGAATTTTCTGTGCCCGTAGGGATGGTCCGCGTCCGGAGGTTGTGAAGCTATCCAGACGCCGATGAGTCCTATAATGTTTGAGGCCCCGTCAAGAAAGGAGTGCAGCCCGTCGGAGGTCATACTGATGGACTGGATTGAATAGCCGTAAATTATCTTCGCCACGGCGACCGATATATTGAGGATCAGGGTATAAAGAAGGACCTGTCTGACTTTTTGCATGCGTATCATAGGTTTGATTATAACTGATTTCGCGTTACTTCCCAATACAAAAATTACTGAATATCCTGTTCAGGATATCGTCAGGCGTGGTTGTCCCGGCAATCTCTCCGACCGCGTCGAGGGCGTCCCTTAATTCGACGGACAGGAATTCAGGAGAGGTCTTTTTCGGGAGCGCTGAAATGAAAGAACCAACGGACGCGAGCGCCTTTTCAAGGGCGCGGGCGTGCCGGACATTCGTGACGAGGGCGTCGCCGCTTCCCGTATTGCCGGCCGTTATGCTTTCTGTTATTTTGTTCTTTAATTCTTCAAGCCCTGTTCCTGATTTGGCGGAGATATGGACAATCGGAGATAAATCCACATTTCCTGATTTCGGATTTATCTTCCGGGGCAGGTCCGTTTTGTTTATTACAAAAATAGTATTCTTTGATGCCGACCTCTCTGCCAGCTCCAGGTCAGTCTTATGCAGGGCCTCACTGCCGTCAAGGACGAGCAGGACCAGGTCAGCGTCTTCCATGGCCCTGATGCTCCTTTTTACGCCTTCTCTTTCCGCGATATCCCTGACTTCTCTTATGCCTGCCGTATCCATAATCCTTGCCGGTATCCCGTTGATGTTCAGATACTCTTCTATGACGTCTCTTGTGGTGCCGGGTATCTCTGTGACAATGGCCCTGTCATGCTCAAGGAGCGCGTTAAGGAGAGACGACTTGCCGACATTAGGCCTCCCTATGATCGCGGTTTTCAATCCTTCCCGGAGTATCATGCCGTACCGCGCGCTGTCCGTCAGTTTTTTTAAGGCCTGCTGAATCCGGAGCGCCCTTTTGTTCATGTCTTTTAACGGCGCCGGCCCTATATCTTCTTCGGGGAAATCGATATGCGTCTCGACAACGGCGGCGAGGTCGGCAAGTTTTTCCCTGACAGCTTCCGTCCTGGCTGAAAGTCCTCCTCTGAGCTGTTCGACCGCTGTCCTGCGGCCCTGCTCCGTCAGCGCGTTGATGACATCAAGTACGGCCTCTGCCTGCGCGAGATCGATCCTGCCGTTGAGAAAGGCCCTCTGCGTAAATTCCCCGGGTCCGGCAAGCCTTGCCCCTTTTTCAAGGACAATTTCCAGGACCCTGCGCAGCGGCGCAGGGCCGCCGTGGCAGTTTATTTCAACCATGTCTTCCCTGGTATATGTGTTTGGCGCTTTCATGACGGATACCAGGGCCTCATCGATGATTTCCCTGTTTTTCGGGTTTGCTATATGGCCGTAGAGAATTCTGTGTGAGGCTGTTTGCCTGAGTTTCTTACTTTTGGGAGATATAAATATACGTTCGGCAATTTTTATCGCGTTCCCGCCGCTGAGCCTGACAATACCTATCCCGCCGCGGCCCGGAGGAGTTGATATGGCTGCTATGGTGTCTTCGGTGTGCATGGTTAAAATAAAACTATTACGCCACGAGTTATCACGAATTGACACAAATAAAGAGAAGTCTCTTGCGTTCCCCCTCCGTGTTTATTCGTGTATATTCGCGGCAAATTGTTGCATTTGGGATTACGCTTTTTTATTAATGTAATATTGCTGGGCGATACCGAGGACGTTGTTGACGAGCCAGTAAAGCACGAGGCCTGAAGGGAACGAAAGGAACATGAAAGTAAATATTACCGGCATAAACATCATGATCTTCGCCTGCGCGGGGTCCATGGTCGAAGGGGTCATCTTCTGTTGAAGCACCATGGTAGCGCCCATCGTAATCGGCAGGACATAGTAAGGGTCTTTTACTGCAAGGTCGGTTATCCAGAAGGCGAACGGCGCGCCTCTCAGCTCGATCGCCTTTCCAAGAACGTTGTAGAGGGCTATGAAAACCGGTATCTGCAGGAGCATCGGCAGGCAACCGCCGACCGGGTTGACCTTGTGTTTTTTGTAGAGCTCCATCATTTCCTTCTGCATCCTCTGTGGGTCTTTCTTGTATTTTTCTTTTATCTCGTTCATCAGAGGCTGGACTTTCTGGAGCTTCTTCATGGACTGCTGGCTCTTGTTCAGGATCGGAATAAACGGGACTCTCACGGCTATGGTTACAAGGATGATCGCCCAGCCGTAGTTCCCGAGATATTCATAGAAAAACTTCAATACCCAGAAGAGGGGCATAGCAATAAACGCGAACCAGCCGAAATCGATAATGTGTTCAAGTCCCCTGTTTAACCGCTTGAGCCTGTCATATTCTTTGGGCCCCGCATAAAAGATAAAATCCTGTTTTTGCTGTTTCACATCCAGCGCTATCTCCGCGGAAGCGTCTTCTTTCCAGACAACGGCGCCGTCAATCTGATCGACCGGAATAAGCGCGGCGGTAAAATATTTGTCTTCCTGCGCTATCCAGCGTGTATTCCCGGTAAAATATATCTTCTCTTTCAGTTTTTCATCAAACTCTTTCCGGTCGGTGTCCGCAAGGACCACGGGGCCTTTGTGCTCGCTCTGCTGCTTGTCGAAGACCCCGAAGTCCGTTCCCACGGGGAGCAGGTACGGCGGGGTATTAGCTGTTTCAATCGAAATATCAGTCCTGAAATCATCGTTGTAGAAAACGAATTTTTTCCTGATGAACATTCCACCGCTGCTGTAGGTAAAAACCAGTTCTCCACGCTTATTGTTTTCTGAAAGGACAAGCTTCCCGGCGCTGGTTTCGTAGATTAATTTCAGGGGCATGCCCCGGTCCTCACCTTCAAAAAGCATACCTAACGGCGGTATTACCCCCGGCGCTTTCAGAAGCACTACCGGCATTTTTTTGCTGTCTTTATAGGTCTTGAGCTCCCATGATCTTATGACTGCGCCCCCGGTTGAAAAGACCGCCTTATAAAGGTCAGTCTCGACAACAACATCGCTTGCCGCGCCTGCCGTTGTCTCCGGGAGCGCGGCAGGCGCCGGCGCGGGAGATGGTCCTGCAGGGACCGGCGCAGCGGCCTCTACCGGGGCCTTCTTTGAAGGAGCGGGTTTCTGCGGGAAAAACTTCTGCTGCAGAAATGACCAGCCTAACAGTATGACAAGCGATAATACTACGGCAGTAATTGTTCTTTTTTCCATTTTCTTTTTGTACGGGCGACCCGCCGGGTCGTCCCTCCTAATTTATGTGTTCCACCGGATCGTATCCGCCGGGATGAAAAGGATGACATCTGGCAATCCTTTTCAATGACAGCCACGAGCCTTTAAGCAGCCCATACTTGTTTAACGCCTCGATAGAATAAGCTGAGCAGGACGGATAGAACCTGCAGGAGCCGGGCAGAAAAGGTGAAATGTATTTTCTGTAAACTTCAAGAATAAAAATTACCGGTGTCTTCAATTGAGTTGACCCTGTCCCGGACAAACCGGAAAATTCAGACAGACAGCTTCGCTCTGCCTTTGGAGCGCCTTCTTTTGATTACGTTCCGGCCGCCTTTTGTGCTCATCCTCTCAAGAAAACCATGGGTCCTTTTGCGTTTTTTGTTATGGGGACGGTAAGTCGTATATGTCATAAACCAACTCCTTTTAAAAAATTGAGGAACTTTGAGAAGTTCTGAATTTCAAAAAGATTATTTTACTTATATATGTTCCAAAAAGCAATTGTCACGCCGGACTGCCGCAGGGCCTGTGTTATTAACCTTTTCTTTTCAGCCAGTTGTAAGACCTGGAGCCGTGCACTGCTTCAATCGGTTTTGTACCCAGGAGGTTCAAAAGCAGTTTGACCGGGAAATGACCGGTGGTTCTAAAAGCCTTGAAGAGGAAATCCCGTATTTTCAGGGCATATTCGAATTCAGTAAAAATATCTTTCTCAAGTAACCGCACATATCTTTCAGCAGCGTATATGTTCCGTGATGCCTTTTCTTTATTCCCTCCAAGGGCGTCAAGGACGGCATGAGACGCGAGTTCCGCGCTTCTCTGGGCGTAGAATATTCCTTCGCCAAGCAGAGGGTCTGCAAAGCCCGCTGCGTCTCCGGCGAGCAATACGCTTCTGAACACCGGCTTTTGCAGGTAATTGCCGTATGGAAAGGTATACCCTTTAGCCTGGTATGGTCCGGGATTTTTTATGTTCAGCACGGACAGAAAATCGTGCATCGACAGTAAAAACTTTTTTCTGTCCCCCCTCAGGAGACCTCCTGCCCCTATGACGAGCCTGTCTTTATTCGGGAATGCCCATGCGTATCCATAATTTCTATAGTCAAAACAGAGGGCTGGATGGTCCATGGACTGCGGCAGGTCTGAACGACTGATAAAAATCTCCAGCGCGGCGCCGAGACCGCTGCGCCACGCGGCCCTGTCAAATGCCTCTTCCGGGAATTGCCGTCTTATGATGCTGTTTATTCCATCAGCCCCGATTATGAATTCTGAAGCGAATTCCTTCCCTGACGATGTTCGTACTAGGCCGCGCTCCGTATCAACAGATGAGACCCTTTCTCCTTCAATAAGATGGGCGCCTGCCTGCCGGGTCTTTCCAAGAAAGAAGTCATCATATGCGTACCTCTGAACAAAGTAAAAAGGGGTACCCCCTTCTTTGTCAAGGATGCGCTTGTTCCGGTAAAAAATTTCACAGCGCCCGGATGCAAAATTGATGATATTGTTTTTTTTGAGGCCCTCTGCCGTTTCTCCGAATACACGTCCGAGAAGTTTTACCGTCTTATCGGTTATGCAGCCCCCGCACAGTTTGTGCCTCGGGAATCTGCTCTTGTCGATAATTAAAACCCTGAGACCGGCCTTGCTCAGGATATACCCTGCCGTGGAACCGGCAGGCCCGCCGCCGACTATTATTACGTCGTATATCTTTGAGTTGTTCATGGCCTGAACCGAGTGCCTCTGTGTTTTTTTGACCTTTATTTCCCAAACAATATAGATTCACCTGTAAAAAAAGTCCCGGCAACAGCGGCGGTCATCAGACAGGCAAGCGTCGCCGCAAGGAGCGCCCGCAGACCGACAGCGGAAAGGTCCGCCGTCCTTTTCGGCACAAGGGCCGCGGTGCCTCCAACGAATATCGCGAGTGAGGCGAAATGGGCGAAGCCGTTGAGCGCGTACGCCGCCACTACCGCTGAACGCGGGTCTTTCAGGGCGCCGGAAGAAAGGAGGACGTTAAGGTCCTGGTATGACTTCACTTCAGTAAGGACCGCTCTTTCTCCTATGATCCTGGCGATTTCAAAGGCGTCGGAAGGCGGAACGCCTATGATGAGCGTGAAGGGATAACACAAATAACCCAAAAGCCCCTTCAGGGTCCAGTCCACCTGTATCCCGGTAATGCCGTTCAGTCTGATGCCGATACTTCCCACAAGAAAATCAATCAGGGCTACAATGCCCAGGAAAGCCAGAAGCAGAGCTATAATCCCCGCGACCATCTTTACGCCTTCATGCGCGTTTGCAATAATCGCTTCCATAACAGAGGACTCTTTCTGATAATAAGGCGTTATGTCCAGTCCCAACGTCTCCGGCTTTTCTGTTTCAGGCATGATGAGCTTTGACATTACAATCGCCGCGACCGCGGAAAGCACGGAGGCGGACACGAGATGCCCCGCGATTGTCGGGAAATTCTTCTGAAGAATAAAAACATAGAGGGCCAGGACATTTGACGCAGTAGTCGACATGCCCGCGGCGAGTATCGTACAGAACTCGGACTTTGTCATTTTGCCCAGATACGGCAGCACCGTCATGTTCGCTTCAACACCGACAAATATGTTGCTTGAGACGCTGAGGGATTCAGCGCCGCTTATCTTCATAAGCCGCGTAAAAGCCTTTGAGAACATCTTTATCAGCCGGGGCATTACGCCTATGTAATAAAGAATTCCCATAAGGCTCGCGAAAAATATTATTGTGGGAAGCGCCTGGAAAGCGAGAATGAAACCGAGGGACTCCTCGCCCATTTCATTTTTTGCCCCCGGAGGAAGGGCGAGTCTGCCGAATAAAAACCTTACGCCAGCGGTCGCGCTGTCAAGGACCCTCACGACCGCGTCATTTACAAAAAGAAATATTTTTGAGCCTGCCGGGACGTGAAAAATGAAAAGTGCCAATATGAGCTGAAGGGCTGTCCCCCATATGATGACGCGCCAGTTAACGACTTTCCTGTTTGCGGATAACAGCCACGCAACGGCCATAAGGATGAATATCCCGGCAAAGCTTACAATGTTGTACATGGAAATTCTCCCTTTCTTTTTAAGGACTCTGAAATAATATCCAAAATTATCGAATTGTTCAAGAACAGGGACCCTGTTAAAGATTTTCCGCCTGGTTTCGCATCGAGAACCCCTTAAGCGCCGGCAACCCCTCTCCCTTATACTGGATCATGACGTTATGCGTCTCACCCATTCCCTGCGGGAATATCAACCCTTTGAGTTTTGACATTTCATGGGTGAAATCAGCGGCCCCTGAATAAAGTTCGATGATGACCTCATCAATCCCTGAAGCTATAAGGAAAGTCCCCTGCGGGCAATAGCCGGTTGTTTTAAAGCCGAGCTCTTCTCCCCATTCCTTCAGTGATGAAAAATTTACGTGCGCGGTAATGTCCTGTTCGCCCGGATTACGGTAAGGGTCTTCATTTACCTGATGTTTGTGATAGCACAGAAGGCTGCCTTTTGAACGTTCTTCGCTGTAATATTCCTTCGTGGAATACCCGTAGTCTATTGTGAGAATAAAACCTTTCTTAAGCGCAGCGTCGACTTCTTTGAGCCAGTCTTTTATTCTCAGGTTTATTTCTGTCCTGTAGCCCTGGTGAAGATTGACGGAAAATTCTTTGAGGTAATTTGTTAATCCCCCGGAGCCGGCCTTGTTTTTTATCTCTGTAAATTCACAACCGTTATAATCCACATAGATTTCCTTTAATTCATCTTCCATCTCAACAAGGTGGACAGGGAATGCGTCGAGCAGCTCGTTTGAAAGGATGCATCCCGTGATGCCGCCGTTGAATTCTCCCAAAGATTTTGCCCATCCTATCAATTCAGGGCATCCCCCGGCGGCTTTATCTGTCCTTTCGCATGGGCGGGTTTTAAACCCGCCCCTACAATGCGTGGGAAAATCTTTTAAATAATCACTAAGCAATTCCCTCTGTTTTTCTTCAAAATGCCCATACGGCTCGACAATCACATATTTCAAAGACGTTAAAAAATTATTTTTATCTTTCAGAAGGGCAGGGCCATTTGATTTCTTGTGCAGATAATCAAGGATATCCTTGCAGAGATATCCCGCGCCGGCGCCCATTTCGACAGCATGGAAGACAGGGGGTCTTCCCATTACGTCCCACATCTCCATCAATTGCCTTGCCAGCATTGCCCCGAACACCGGATGAAGATGCGGACTTGTGTAGAAATCGCCTTTTCTGCCTATAGTGGTTTTCCCGGACGAATAGTATCCAAGTTCCGGACAATAAAGCGCCATGTCCATAAAAATTTCGAAGGTGACCGGGCCTTCTTTAGTAATTTTATTGATAATTATCTGTCTGAGGGGATTCATGACGAATTCATGCAGGGGCGATTCGGTGAACCGCCCCTCAGGGCGACCCAGCGGGTCGCCCCTGCTCCTTCTCCGTCCACATATCGGCAGTAAATCTCACCACCTGGTTCCTGCCTTTGTCCTTGGCCCTGTATAGTGCCACGTCGGCAAATTTTATTGCCTGCCAGAAACTTTCCGTATCCACGGGAAATTCGCTCACCCCGAGACTTATTGTCTTTTTGATCACGCCGTCCGATACTTTTATTTTTGTCTGTTCGACGGTCTCCCTGATTTTACCGGCTACCATTACTGTTTCACCGCTTTTAATGTCGAGCATAAGGACGAGGAATTCCTCTCCGCCGAACCGTATTACCAGGTCCGATGAGCGGATGCATTTTCTGATGATCTCCGCTGTCTCTTTCAGCACGTCATCGCCCACATTATGGCCGTAAAGGTCATTTACCTGTTTGAAGAAATCAAGATCGCACATTATTAAACCCACGTTTTTCTGCCTCCTGAGCACCCCCGCTACAAAGGCCTCCGAGTGTTCCTGCAGGAACCTTCTGTTATAAAGGCCTGTCAGGGAGTCTTTGAGGGCCGATTCACGCAGGGTATGCATCAGCCTTTTCGCTTCGATTACTGAAAGAGATTCCCGGATGTACTGTTCCGCCCTGAACAACCTTTTTTCTTTTTTGTCGGCGCTGTAATCTTTTTTGTCGAAGAGGAATTGCACGACTCCCCCTGTCCTGCCGCCCACAATCATGGGGATGCATACGTGCATCTGCTCAAGACCCGGCTTGAACTGCTTGCAGACTTCGGGAAATTCCCGGGAAGAGATCATATGCCCGGTCTTTTTGACTTTGCACAGCTCGCAGTCATGCAGGATCTCTTCGCGGCACAATATATCCGCCTCATTCAGCAAGAGCGGATAAACGGGCCTCATCCTGTTCTGGTCGCCGGAAACCTCGAAGATGATAAAGTCATTCAGGCCGATTCTTTCACGGAAGACCTTGCCCAGACGGGAGTATATATCCTCAAGCTTGTCGTCTTCTTCAATGACCTTTTTGAAAGTCGCCAGATCGTGGATTCCCTCCATGAGTGTATTGAACTCTTCAGAGAGTTTTCCAATTTCATCTCTTGAGCGGATATCGACTTTTCTGCTGAAGTCTATTTCCCCTTCGCTGAATACCCGGATCTGCTCGGAGATCGATTTGACCGGCCCGGCAATGGCCCGTGAGATTAATATTGTAAAAACCGCAAGCAGCGTCGTTGCCAGCAGGAGGGCCCCTGTAACGGCGTAAAAGGCGAGACTCGCGACTTCCAGGTTCTTCATGATCTCAAGTGTAACCAGGTCAGAGGAGATTGTTTGGTCGACAATGGCATGCGTTCGCCTGTAGATATCCACGTAAGCCGCGGCGCTTATCATGAACATCACAAGCAACCAGAAGAAAATGCCGAGAGAGAACAATGTGAATTTTTTCTTTATCGGCTGGTTTCTGAAAGTGACGGAGTTGATAATTTTTTTCAGCATCGTATTCTATTTAACTCCGTGTCTCTGTGGTTAATAAGCTATTTAACTTCCAGCATCCTGTCAAGCGCCCTCTTTGCGGGAACCCTTATCTCTTCAGGGACCTTAATCTTGTACGTCATGGTCTCCATCGCGTGAAACACGCTGCTCAGGGTGGTCTTTTTCATATTGGGGCATACCATATCTTTTCTCAGGGGATGGAAAATTTTATCCGGGTTGTCTTTCCTGAGTTTGTAGAGAAGTCCGGTTTCAGTGCCGATAATGAATTCCCCGGCGTCCGAAGCTTTTGCGAACCTGATCATGCCGGAAGTGCTTGTTACATAATCCGCCATTTCGCTGACTTCTATCCTGCATTCGGGATGGGCGATGAGCACCGCGCCGGGATGGTCTTTCCTCGCCCTCGTTACGTCGTCGGGTGTGACCCTGTCATGCACATGACAGAAACCGTCCCAGGCGATGACTTCTTTTTTTGTGTTTTTCGCGATCCATGCCGAGAGGTTTCTGTCAGGAATGCAAATTACTTTATCGGTATCAAGTGATTCCACTATCTTTACTCCGTTGGCTGATGTGCAGCAGATATCGCTTTCTGCTTTTACGTCTGCCGTGGTGTTTACATACGCTACAACAGGCACGCCGGGATGCAGGGCCTTGATGTCCCGTAAGGTAAAATCAGCCGGATATCTGTACCCGCCTGTATAATGGTACCCTGGGAACTGCGTTTTTAAGTGCCTTACGGAGCTGACGGTTATCATGTCGGCCATCGGGCAGCAGGCCCCTATCTCGGGGAGGATAACGGTTTTATCAGGTGAGAGGATCGAAGCGCTTTCAGCCATAAAATTTACGCCGCAAAATACAATGACTTCACATTCTATCGAGGCCGCGGTGCGTGAAAGCTCCAGTGAATCGCCCGTATAATCCGCGATTTCCTGGACCTCTTCCCGCTGGTAATTATGGGCGAGAATAATCGCGTTTCTCTCTTTTTTGAAATGTAATATCTTTTCACGCAGGATATCTTTTTCTGTCATAGTTATATGTTACACGAGCATCAAATTTTATTATTATACACAAAATTCTCCGTGTTCTCTGTGGCTGATTAAATTTTTTAATGAAATGAAATGTCAGAAGCTTGAGACCTTGAAGTTTTGATAAGCGAAAGGAGTATTTGTGAAAAGAACGGTCCCGTCGTCCAGGGTGACCTTATAAATTCTTGCTGCCACGGCCCCGGGGTTTAAAGATTTTCCCTTGTAAGCCGACAGGACCTTCTTTACGTATTGTCTTGTCTCTGTGATGGATGGGATCCCTCCGTGCGATTCCACTTTCTTCGGCCCCGCGTTATATGCCGCGAGGGCGAGGGGCAGGTCGTTGAACTTATCAAGGAGGAAGCGGAGATACCGCGTGCCTCCTTCAATGTTTTCTTCAGGGTTAAACGGGTTGCTCACCGACAGGTCTTTTGCCGTTGAGGGCATAAGCTGCATCAGTCCCATGGCCCCCTTGTTTGAGACCGCGCTGTAATTCCAGTTTGATTCAACAGATATGACAGCCTTTATCAGGGACGGCTCGATATCATATTTTGACGACATACTGTGAATTATTTCTTCATAATCATCCGGTCTCTGATAATCTTTGCTTTTTTCGGACAGGACCTTGCTGAAACCTTTACTGTCGGGGACATTTGTGTCGGGGACATTTGTATAATAGGTAATCCCGCTTTCGTCAACATATTTGTATATATCAGCGGAGGAGCCGGTCCCTATGGTGATGATTATGAAAAATAAAATTATGGAAGCCGTTCTTGCCATTACAAAAATATACCATGTGAAAGATGGCATGGTCAATTTAAATTTTCGGGTCTGGTCAGTCATATATATAGTATTTTCGGCATATTCAGGAATTTTTTAAGTGAATTAAATCACATTACCGTGTAATATAACTAAAAAAGCATTTTGCCACGGATAAACGCGGATAAGCATAGATGGAATAAAAAGTCATGCTCATTATACTCCAATGGCGTGATAAATAAGATTTTTTGTTTAACAATCCGTGTAACTCAGCGGCTGACCGCCGTTTATAATTTTTTATATGTCAAAACCAGTTATTGCAATAGTCGGTAGGCCGAATGTGGGGAAGTCCACGCTTTTTAACAGGATGATAGGGGAAAGGCGCGCTGTTGTAGAAGACATTCCCGGCATTACGCGTGACAGAATTTACGGCAAGGCGGAATGGAATAATAAAACTTTCCTTGTTGTCGATACAGGCGGGTTCCAGCATGACCCCGGCGAAGACATAAGCCGGCAGGTGAACAGGCAGGTGCTTATCGCTGTCGAGGAGGCGGATGTCATTGTCCTGCTGATGGATGCTGAAAACGGGGTGCTCCCCCCGGATATTGAGTTGATCGATAGATTGAGGCAATCCGGCAAGAGGGCTTTTTACGCTGTAAACAAAATCGACGGCCCCAAAAAGGAAAAAGCTCTCTATGATTTTTACTCTGCCGGCGTTGACTTGTACCCCCTGTCGGCGCTGAGCGGCTACGGATATGAAGAACTTATGGACCGCATTGCAGGGTTTCTGCCGGAAGAGGGGGAAGAGGCGTTCGCGTATCCGAGGATCGCGATAGTGGGAAGACCGAATGTCGGCAAATCAACGCTTGTAAATTCCCTTCTCGGCAGGGAAAGAATGATCGTCAGCCCTGTGGCCGGCACAACAAGAGACGCGGTAGATTCAATCTGTTCATATTACAGGAAAAAATATATTATTATTGACACGGCGGGGATACGCAGAAGGGGCCGGATGGCGAAGACAGCGGAAAGATATTCTTTCATGAGGACGTTAAAAAATATTGAGGATTGCGATGTGGCATTGCTCATACTTGACGCCTCTGAAGGAGTAGTAGAACTGGACCAGAAGATCGCGGGACTGATTTTTCAGGCAAAAAGAGGGGCGGTTATCCTCCTGAATAAATGGGACCTTGTCGATAAGACATCTTTAGCTCTGAAAGAGATTGAGGAACGGGTGTATCAAAAACTGTGGTTCATGCGGTATGCGCCTATATTGACCATATCGGCACTGAGCAGGCAGAGGGTCACGAAACTTTTCACTTTAACCGACAAGATTATCGCCGAGGGGGCAAAACGTATTGATACACATGAATTGAACCGGTTCCTCGGGAATATGCTCGCAACGCGGGAACCGGCGCTGCATAAAGGGAAGAGGGTAAAAATATATTATATTACCCAGATTAAAACAAGCCCTCCCGGTTTTGTGATATTCACAAACTGCCGGGAAGGGATAAAAGAACAGTACATAAAGTTCATGGAAAACCGGCTCAGGGAGCGTTTCTCCTTTAAAGGGGTCCCCGTGGAAATTTATGTCAGGCAAAAAAACTGAGTAATGCGCTTAATAAAGGTGTTCGGAAACAGCGTGGCCGCATTCTTCAGGGATGAATGCTTTTATCTCGCGGCGTCAATCGCGTATTTTCTTATCATGTCTCTGGTGCCTTTAAGCCTTCTGATTATTTCCCTCTACGGGCATATGATGGGCGGGAATGAGGCGATTTACCGTTACTCCCTGTCGCGGCTCGTCGGTTTCTTTCCCGCTGTTACACAGGGAATAACCAATGAGCTCAAAAACATAATCACCTTCAGGGGCATAAGCTGGGTTACGCTCATCATGTACGGCTTCCTTTCCCTTCAACTGTTCTATTCCATGGAGCGGGCGATGGACGTTATCTTCAAGATTCCGAAGAGGAGACACTTTCTGCTTACTATCTTCTGGACTGTTTTGATCGTGTCCCTCGTCATGGTATTTTTGTTCCTCTCTTTTACATTGAGCTCGTTGTCCGGGGTGTTCGGCGAATATCCGATGAACATATTCGGGGTCGCGCTGGGCAGTAAGGCGGGAATATTCATAAAATACATAGCCCCCTTTCTTCTGGTGCTTGCGACGTTTACTGCCGTATACAAGGTTGTGCCTAAAACGAAGGTGCCGTTGAAAAACGCTTTTGCCGGGGCGCTCCTTCTGACTTTCTTGTGGGAGCTCGCCAAATTCGTCTTCACGTGGATGGTGAGAAACGCTTCTTATATAGGCGCGATATACGGCTCGTTGAGCACCTTTATTCTTTTTCTCATGTGGATGTATTATATTTCGTGCATCTTTCTCCTTGGAGGAGAGTTTGTGAAAAATCTGGACGGGAAGCGGTGATGCAGGAACTAATAGGCAAACAGGTTGAAGTTATTACCGGCGATGTTATATACAGGGGAGTTCTGGTCGAAATCGGGGAGACCGAGATATACCTGCGGGCTGAAGAGGGATGGATTACAGTGCCTGTCGACAGGGTTGTGGATGTTCACCCCATATCGCCCGATTCATACTGAATAATGCTTATTGCCGTCAGCGGCGCAGTTTCGGTACGGAGTATCCTGGGGCCGAGGGAGGCCGGGATAAATCCTTTTTCTATCGCAGAGCTGACTTCTTCTTGGGAAAACCCTCCCTCGGGACCGATGAGAAGGATAATATGTTCGGCTTCTTTGAAGTCGGTTAAAATTTTTTTCAGATTTCTTTCTTTGTGCCCTTCGGAGAAGATGATTTTCAATAACCCCTCCTCGTTCCTCCCCTTATCTAAGGGGAGGGCAGGTGGGGTTATAAACACCTTAAACTCCACAACCCCTCCGATCTCCGGTATCTTGTCTCTACCGCATTGCTGCGATGCCGAGAGTGCGATTTTTCGCCATCTCTCAATCTTCTCCGTATGCCGCACCTGTGAACGCTCAGTGATAAGCGGGATAATTTGAGTGACGCCGAGCTCAGTGGATTTTTGTACGATTAAATCCATCTTGCCGCTTTTCGGCAACCCCTGCGCGAGTGTAATTGAAACAGGAGATTCGGCGGAGTAGGGCTCTTTTTTAATCTTCTCAACAACGATTTCTTTTTTGTGGACTTCAAGAATTCTGCATAAATACCTGTAGCCGGAGCCGTCGAATATTACAAGTTGTTCGCCCGGTTGAACGCGGAGTACAAGCGAAAGATGGCGCGCATCATCGCCTGTGATAACTGTTTTCTCTTCGGAAAGTTTTTCACGTGGAAGGAACAAACGGGTCACAACTAATTCGCCTGTTCTTTATGGTTAAAAAAATCCTTTACTTTGTCCATGAAGTTCCTGGAGGTCTCTTCGCCGCTTAATTCAGCAAACTCTTTAAGCAGCTCTTTCTGCCTGGGGGTAAGCTTTTTAGGCACGTCGACAAAGACGGTTATGAACTGATCTCCCTTTCCGTAACCTCCGAGCTTCGGCACGCCTTTGCCTTTCAGATGGAAAACCCTGCCCGAAGGGGTCCCGGCCGGAATTTTAATGACTGTGGCTCCATCCATTGTCGGTATTTCTATCTCACCGCCGAGGGCCGCCTGTACAAAAGAAATCGGGACCTCACAGAGAAGGTCATTCCCCTTTCTCTTGAAGAAAGGGTGTGGCGTAACATTGAGAACAACATACAGATCGCCGGGAGGACCTCCGTAAAGTCCTGCCTCTCCTTCGCCCCCGACTCTCAATCTGATCCCGGTATCAACGCCGGCCGGTATCTTGAGCGACACCTTGCGCTCTCTCCTCACCTTGCCCTGCCCCTTGCATTTAGCGCACGGGTCGGTGATTATCCTGCCCTGGCCGCCGCACTTGCCGCAGGTCTTTGATATTGTAAAAAAGCCCTGCTGGATCCTTGTCTGGCCTGTGCCTTTGCAGTTAGGGCAAACATCAGGTCCTTTCCCGGGCGTTGAACCGGTCCCCTCGCAGTCAGGACAGTTCTCCCACCTCGGGATCTTTATGTCCCTATCAATGCCGAAGATGGCTTCCTGAAGCGATATTTCGAGGTCATAACGGAGATCCTGCCCCTTTGTCGGCCTGGTCCTCCTCCGTCCCGTGAACTCGCCGAAAATATCTCCGAACATATCTCCGAATATGTCTCCGAAATTGGTTGAGAACCCGCCAAAGCCTTCATAACCAAATCCCGCGCCCGCGCCTTCTGCTGTTCCGAAATTGTCATAGTTGGACCTTTTTTGCGGATCGCTCAGACACGCGTAAGCCTCATTGATTTCCTTGAACTTCTCTTCGCCGGCTTTGTCGCCCGGGTTCCTGTCAGGATGGTATTTTAAGGCAAGCTGACGGTACGCCTTTTTTAAAGCGGCATCATCAGCGCTTCTATCCACACCTAATATCTGGTAATAGTCTTTCATGTAAGCTGTAAGCTGTAAGCAGTAAGCGGTAAGCAGAATAAATTAACTAATCACTAACCGCTTATCGCTTATTAGCTGTCTTTCTTGTCGGTTTCTTCGAATTCAGCCTCGACAACGTCCTCTTTTTCCTTCTGGGCTCCTTCCGCTGCTGATGCGCCTGCGCCTGCCTGCTGCGCGCCCCCGGCCTGGGACTTGTACATCTCTTCGGCAATCTTATGGGATGCTGTTGTCAGCTCGTCAATAGACTTTCTGAGCTCATCAGGGTCGGTGGAAGTATCTTTCAGATTTCTGCATTTTTCAAGGGCGCTGTTAATTTTCTGTCTATCGCTGTCGGAAATCTTGTCACCATAATCTTTCAATGACTTCTCGACAGTGTATATGAGGGTATCAGCGTCGTTTTTCGCCTCGGCAAGCTGGCGTTTCTTATGATCTTCTGTTGCGTGAGATTCCGCATCTCCCGTCATTTTTCTTATCTCATCTTCTGTAAGTCCGCTGGATGCGGTTATCCTGATAGACTGCTCTTTGCCGGTCCCCTTGTCCCTTGCTGAAACATGCAATATGCCGTTTGCGTCTATATCAAAGGTGACTTCAATTTGCGGGACCCCTCTGGGAGCGGGAGGGATGCCTACGAGCTCGAAATTGCCGAGCAGTTTGTTGTCGGCCGCCATCTCCCTTTCGCCCTGACATACTTTTATGGTGACTGCGGGCTGGTTATCGGCTGCTGTTGAAAATACCTGGCTCTTTTTTGTCGGTATGGTGGTGTTTCGCTCAATGAGTTTTGTGAATATCCCGCCGAGCGTTTCGATGCCCAAGGAAAGGGGAGTGACGTCGAGCAGAAGGACGTCCCGTACTTCACCCTTTAACACGCCGGCCTGGATAGCGGCCCCGGCTGCAACTACTTCATCGGGATTGACTCCCTTATTTGGTTCTTTTCCGAAAAAATCCTTTACGACCTGCACTACTTTGGGCGTCCTTGTCTGTCCGCCGACAAGCAGCACCTCATCGATATCCTTGGGGCTTAATCCCGCATCAGCAAGCGCGCGTTTGCACGGCTCAATAGTCTTTTGAATGAGGTTGTCGACAAGCTGTTCAAGTTTCGCGCGCGATAATTTCATCACTAAATGCTTCGGTCCGCTCGCGTCAGCGGTAATAAAAGGCAGGTTGATCTCCGTCTCCATTGCGGATGACAGTTCGATCTTCGCTTTTTCAGCCGATTCCTTTAACCTCTGGAGGGCCATCTTGTCGTTGCGCAGGTCGATTCCGGAGTCTTTTCTGAATTCCGCGACAAGCCAATCCATTATCGTGAGGTCGAAGTCGTCGCCGCCCAGATAAGTGTCGCCGTTTGTGGATTTGACTTCCACGACCCCTTCCCCGATTTCAAGTATTGAGATGTCGAAGGTCCCTCCGCCAAGGTCGTATACGGCGATTTTTTCTTCCTTCTTTTTATCCATCCCGTATGCGAGTGACGCGGCGGTAGGCTCATTGATGATCCTCAATACATTCAGTCCCGCGATCCTGCCCGCGTCCTTTGTGGCCTGACGCTGGCTGTCATCAAAATACGCCGGTACGGTAATGACCGCATCAGTCACGGGCTCCCCGAGATAGTCTTCGGCGGCCTGTTTTAATTTCTGGAGTATCATGGCGGAAATTTCAGGGGGAGAATATGCCTTCCCGCGCGACTCGACATGCGCGTCGCCGTTTGACGCGGCCACTATTTTATAAGGGAGTTTTTTTCTCGCTTCTTCCGCCTCCCTTGAGATGTACTTCCTGCCCATCAGTCTCTTGATGGAAAAGACGGTGTTTTCCGGATTGGTGATCGACTGCCTTTTCGCGACCTGTCCGACCAGCCTCTCGCTTTTATCCGTAAAAGCTACCACGGAAGGCGTTGTTCTCGTGCCTTCCTGGTTTGCAATGATTGTTGGTTCGCCGCCCTGCATTACGGCGACAACCGAGTTGGTAGTACCGAGGTCTATCCCTACAACTTTTCCCATAAATCTATTCCTCCTATCCTGTTTCTGTCTTCTGTTGATTGTTAGTTTTCGTTCCTGCTGACGGTCTGGTTTTGCGGCTTTTCCGAATGAGCCGGTCTTTTCGCAACCCCGACAAGAGATGCCCGAATGACCCTGTCTTTAAAAGTATATCCTTTTCTGAATTCCTTTATTATGGTGTTTTCCTCTGCGTCTTCGGATTCTATCTGTGTCATGGCGTCATGCACTGTCGGGTCGAATTGTTTTCCCAGCGCCTCTATCCCGGCAAGCCCGTATTTCTCAAGCACGCCCCTAAGCTCCTTCAGTGTCAGCTCAACTCCTTCTGCCAGGGCGCTTGAAGTCTCGTTGTTTGAAGAATGCTGAAGCGCCAGGTCCAGATGGTCGATTACCGTCAAAAGGTCTTTAAGCAGGCTTTCATTTGCATATTTAAGCTGTTCTTCCTTCTGTTTTGCCGTGAATCTCTTGAAGTTTTCAAATTCCGCATATAGCCTGACGTATTTATCGTTTATTTCAGATAAAGATTTTTTTAAGGATCCGGCGTCTGCCGCTTCCATAGCGGATTGCTGTTCATTTTCATTTTGCCCGTCAATACCGGGAATCTCTTTTTTAAATTCTTCCGACATATTTCCGACTCTCCATTATTATTATGCAGATAACATCTTTGTTAAAGCCTTTGCTGTATATTCTACCATCGGGATCAGTTTTTTATAATTCATTCTCGTAGGACCTATTATGCCGATAGCTCCGCTTGTGTCTTTCTTGTTCTTGTATGTTGAAATAACCATACTGAGCTCTTTTAATGCGGGTCTGATAATTTCCATCCCCACAAAAACCCGTATACCGAGAGAATCACTTATCTGATTCAGTAATTTTAGCATAAATTGTTTGTCTTCTATCGCTCCGAGGATTTCTTTTATCTGGTCTATTGTTGCAAAATCGGGCAGATTGGCAGTGCCGGCAAGACTGTTCAATGTAAAATCATCTATATCCGATAAAGATATTTCCTTGCAAAGGGTCAGTAAGATTGAAATAAGCTGATCACAAATCATTTTATCTTTATGAAGCTGGTCGGCTATTTTCTCCCGAACTATTTTTATTGAGAGGCCATGAAATTTATTGTTAAGATAATTGGACGCCTTATCAAGCTGGTTCTGTGAATATGCTTTTTCAAGCTCAATGGTTTTATTGTAAACAACGCCGTTTTCAGATATTAAAACGGTCAGCACTTTCTTCTTTTCATATTTGATAAATTTGATGCGTTTTAATATCATTTCCTCTGTTTTTGGGGGGATGACAATTGCCAGGCAGTGAGAGTATAAAGAAAGTGTTTTTGCGGCTTCTTTGATGATGCCGGTGCCGGTTTTCTCGGTATCCGTGAGCCTGGTTGATAGTTCATAATACAATTCAGGAGCTAAAGATAGCGGCTGTTCTTCGAGTAAGACATCGATATAAAATCTGTATCCTTTTTCTGTAGGGACCCTTCCGGCAGAAGTGTGTGGCTGCATGATATAGCCCAGTTTTTCCAGTTCAGCCATTGTATTACGAATAGTCGCAGGAGACAATCCGACCTGGAATTTTTGCGTGATAAAGAAAGAACCTATCGGGATGTTCAGATCAATATGACTCTGGATTATTGCGTAGAGTATTTTCTTTCGTCTTTCATCAAGGGTATTCATTGTACAGGGGTTAGCACTCTTAACTTTAGAGTGCTATTAATATAGCAATAAAAAAAACGTTATGTCAATAAGATATGATTATGGAAAATAGAAATAGTCTTTATAATTAGCAAGTTTGAAGATATCCAATTTAACAGTGGCCCCTTAAACATTGCACTTTTTAAATTGTAGAATATAATTTTAAAATCATGAGAAATTAAGAGCATTACGATGATTTAGGTATTAAAATAGTATAAAATCGTTGATAGATAGTGATTTTGAGGTTTTGACTGTAACATCCATTTATGGTAAAAATATCATGTTAAATTTGTTAGCTTAAAAAGTTAATGTTTTAATTTAATAAGGCTATGTATTACATGGCCTATATTTTTCTTTGAAATCTTGAGATATAATATATATAGAAGCTTACCTTAAGATAGAAACAACTGAGGGTACACGTAAAAGTTGTAAGCAAGGGAGCCGATGTATAGATGTGGTGAGCGCTCTTTCGCAAGAGAGAATGCCTGAAGCATCTATCTGGTCCCCACTTAAAAAAAGCCTCATAACAGTTTTCATCTTAAGGTTGACATTTCCATTGTTCTTTGAAAATAAAAGTAGGCCCGCAGTCAAGTTTATATTTGAGAGTTTGATCCTGGCTCAGAACGAACGCTGGCGGCGCGCTTAACACATGCAAGTCGAACGGGTCGGTGCGGAGCACCGGGCGGACTATGTCTTATAAGCCTTATAGGACTTATTCCTTCCGATGCTTCGCATCGGTTAGTGGCGAACGGGTGAGTAATACATAGGTAACCTGCCTTTAGGATGGGGATACTCCCGAGAAATCGGGCACAATACCGAATATGATTCCGGGGTGAAAGTCCCTGGGATAAAAGTCCCGAGCAATCGGGACGCCTGAAGAGGGGCCTGTGGCCTATCAGCTTGTTGGTGAGGTAACGGCTCACCAAGGCTAAGACGGGTAGCCGGACTGAGAGGTCGATCGGCCACACTGGAACTGAGACACGGTCCAGACTCCTACGGGAGGCAGCAGTGGGGAA
>QZKO01000031.1 GCA_003599505.1 Nitrospiraceae bacterium
CGTGGAAAAGATCATCCCCGGGCACGGGCCTGTCTCAACGAAAACGGATATTGAGGACATGAAAAATTATCTTATCGCCTTTGATAACAAAGCAAAAGAGCTTGCAGCCGCATCAAATGATGCCGCAAACATTGCTTCTGAAATCCAAAAGTCTCTGCCACCGAGACCCGAAGGCGCAGGACTTATACTATGGAATATCCAGATGAAGTACCTGAAGAAATAAAAGGCCGGCGAGGGAGGTGAATGATGAAAGACATAATTTACCTCCGTGATCCTGACGGCAATCTCATTGAGCTGTCAAATCACGTAGAGTCAACTATATGAAAAGAGTATGTATTGACCTGAAAGGGGCGGACACGGAGATCCATTAATGAATACATCAGAAAAAGTCTGGCAAGAATATCATTCAAGGCTTCGTGCATTCATTAAGAACAGAATTTTCGATGACACGGCGACTGATGACATTCTTCAGAGCGTATTTCTGAAAATGCATATCGGGTTGCATTCCCTGAAGGACGAGACAAAGCTGCAAAAAGGAGTATTGCGGTTAAATTGAAGAATGGATACAAATAAACGGCAATGACAAGTCTTAATGGATAGACAGGAAAGAAACGGGTTGAAGATTTAAGAGATTTCATCGATTCCAGAGGGCAACGTCGCCGTAAAATATCTGAAGGAATAAAAGCTCATCAGGAGGATAACATGGGGAAAAGGTTTATATTCTTTTATTTCATGAAAAAGGAGCCGGAAAAGATAAGGGGCGCTGTGCCTTTGCATATTGAGTATTGGCACGAGCTGAAATTGAACAAATATCTCGGCGGGCCTTTTGCAGACAGATCAGGAGGGATGATTGCATTCGAGGCCGGAAGCATTGAGGAAGCAAATAAGATAACGAATAGTGACCCTTTTGTTATTCAGGATTTAATTGAGAGCAAATGGATAAAAGAATGGGTTGTGAAAGAACCGGAGGAGCGGACATGATGCAATATGGATTAATATTTGCCGGGCTTTCCTCTATAGCATTGGGTATTTTCCACATTCCTCAGATTTGGGGAACTATTTTCACTCAGTGGAATACCGAAATGAACGGCCTTAGTCTGTTAAGCCGAAAATTGATAAATACGGTCCTTGTTGCGCTTGGACTTACTTTAATAATTCTTGGTGTTGCAACATTACTTTTGATTAAAGAAAATCCGGCATATTATGCTGTCCTGGGTTGGTTTCTCGTCTTTTGTTTTATATTTTGGACCTGGCGTCTGGCATGGCAAATAATGTACTTTCCTTATCGCAAACTTAATCCAGGCAGGCAACTGCTGGTCCTTCACATATTTCTGATTGTTATTTTCCTTTTCAATACGATTGCTTATTTGGCGCCGCTTATAATCGTCTTGCCGATAGGTATCTTAAAGCATTAGCAGGCGGAGGCAAGTTAGTGTCCAGAAACGTTGCATCCATAGGCATCGAGCCCGTTGAAGAAAAGGGCTCCCGTTGAAGAAACCTCAGAGATGGCGCCTGGAACCTGGCTTGTCATTGCGGGACCGAATGATTTTCCCCCAAAAAAATAGTGAATTATGCTAATATTTCGAGAAGATAGACGGAAATCATGAAATTATTGTTAGACGGATAATATTCCATTTTGCATGTTGTACGGATCTCGATAATAACTTGTTAGCGTTTGTGACATATGACTGATGAAGATAGAATAAGAGAGCTGGCGGAACGATTTCGAGAAACGGGAAGTATAATAATTTCATGTCGAAAATATTCGGATTGATCTTCAGTTCCGATAGGGCAGCATGCATACCGTTCCAAAGCGGATACTGGATTCCGGTGACTGGCTCGGTTCCCTCTGGTCGCAGCGGGACAGGATAAAGGATAAGCCCGTCCTCGTCTTATGGGGGATGAAAGATATCGCCTTCAGAGAGCAGGAGTTGAACAGGTGGATGGGTCTCTTCCCCGGCAGTAAAATAACCAGGTATGCCGACGCGGGGCATTTCGTTCAGGAAGAGAAGGGAACTGAAATGTGCCCGGTTATCGAGGAGTTTCTCAGACATGAATAAATCCGTCTCAGGAAAAGGAGGAATGATCGAATGAAAGGCGGCTTAAAAATAAAATCCCGATCAATTTACAGGAACAGGAAAAATACTATATTCCTTATCACGGCGCTTTTGTTGCTTGCAATATTTTCATTCAACTCCTGCGACTATGAAAAAAATCAGACTGCCTCATCATCTCACTATGCTTCCCTGAATGATATACAAGTCCATTATATCCTGGAAGGGAAAGGAGACAAGACGCTGTTATTCATTCACGGCTGGTCCTGCGACACGACCTTCTGGAAGGCCCAGATCGACTTTTTCAAAAAAGATTACAGGGTAATCGCTATCGACCTCCCCGGCCACGGGAAAAGCTCCAAACCGGAGATTCCTTACACCTTCGATCTGTTTGCCGATGCCGTCAGGGAGGTCATCGATGACGCGGCTATTGATAAAGTCTTTTTAGTCGGCCACAGCATGGGATATCCAGTGGCAAGGCATTTCATCAAAAAATATCCTCAAAAGGCTTCGGGGTTATGCATCGTTGACGGCGCTTATTTCCGCGTCCCTGAAGAGCCGGACAAGTTCATCGAATGGAAAAAACAGAATGACGGATATGTCCAATCCCTCAAGTCGGACAACAGGAAGGAATTCCTGAATCAATTCCTTGCTTCACTATTTGTCGAAGAATCTCCTTCAGAGCTGAAGGCAGAGATCAAAGCAAAGATGCTCAGCGCTCCCGAACACGTGGCAAACAGCGCAATGGAAGAGATGGTAAGGCCGGAAAACTGGAAAGAGTATCCTCTCAACGTTCCCACGCTTGCCGTTTATGCTGTCTCGCCGGATATCCCTGCTGACAACGAGGAATATTTGCGCTCTTTATTCCCTCTGATGGAATACCACTTATGGGACAAGGTAGGACATTTTATTATGATGGAGCAGCCGGAGAGGTTTAACAGCCTTTTGTCGGGATATCTAAGCAAACAGTTCGGCAAAGGAAGAGAAGGCGGAGACCTGAACGACATGGGTCTGGAATAATGGAAATAAATATCCTGATTCCAATCCTGGCGGCATTCCTGTCGGCGGCCCTGACTTTAATGACGGGGTTCGGGCTCGGCACAATCCTTACGCCTGTATTTCTCATATTCTACGATGTAAAGATCGCCATTTTAATTGTGGCTGTCGTGCATCTCTCGAACAATCTCCTGAAAATATCTCTTTTTAGCAGGCATATCAGCATCGATATTCTGAAACGCTTCGGCTCTTTAACTCTCATTGGGGCATTTATCGGCGCGTTCTTTCAGGGGAAAATGGATTCATCCGTTGTGAAGATACTGCTCGGCACAGCTCTTATTTTCCTCGGCTTGAAAGAGGCCTTCGGATTTGGAGAAAAACTGAGGCTTCCGCAAAAGATAGATTTTATCGGAGGTTTTCTTTCGGGGATTCTTGGAGGCCTTGTCGGTAATCAGGGAGCAATCCGCAGCGCCTATCTGCTCAATTACAACATTCCGAAAGAGACATTTGTCGCCACTGCAGCCATAATCGCGTCCGTTGTGGACGTTACAAGGATCCCTGTTTATATTTTCAGCAACAGAGACGTGCTTGCGGATAACGGATTTCTTTTGCTTATAACGACAGCATCCGCATTTGCAGGGACATTTGCAGGCAACAAATTTTTAAAGAAAACATCTTTAAAAACTTTCAAAACTTATGTAGCTGTTACGATAATAATAATCGGGGCGCTTTTAACGTTTAGGATAATCTAATATACCGCTTAAAAAAACATCCGTCACCGGCACGAGCATTTTCACGCTCCCCCATTTAGGGACAAGCACCGTGTCCTTCCAGGCAGGGATCGATGAGTACTGAGGATAAGAAGAATCGATCCCGCTTATGGAGAGCACCTGGGCCGCGTTCACATGCTGATGAAAGGGATGGTCCATTCCGCTCCGGTTGACTACTGTCCATATTTCGTAAGTCCCTAAATCGGACATTACGGTATAAGGGTCTACGTCGAAGTCCTGACCGTTGATATATCCCCTGCCCTGTCCCATGCTTAAGGTAAGGGCCCTTTCAGCGGCTATCATTACGGAGTTCGGATCTATCCGGACGGCCCCGGGATTGATGGATGAGGGAATGCCGTCGCTTGCCTTCGATCCCTGGACAGAAAGGGTCATAAGGGTAATCTGAGGGGACTTCATCATCATCCCCATCCGTGAGTAGGACAGGGAGAGGAATTTATAATTCCCTTTTGTTGCGCTCGCCTTCACCAAAATATCCACACGCTCTCCGGGAGAGAGCAGGATTTGAGTGCGGGGATATGCCTTATCAAGCAGCCCTCCATCGGTCCCGATCAGATACATAGTGTGGTTTGACAGGCTTAATTTATAGAACCTCGCGTTGCTCGCATTAACAATGCGCCACCTCTGCACCTGCCCCGGTCTTGCAGGCAGCACAGGGTTCACCTGGCCGTTCACCATAATGATATTGCCTTCCTTTCCGTTCATGAAGTCTCCCATCACCGAGTGGGGAGCAGGCGCGGACCCGTTAAGCGAGATGTCTTTCAGCACCATAATATGCGTCTCATAACCTCCGAGGACGGGTATCTCATCTTCTACGATCATGGCCCCGGCAAGCCCGGCCCAGGATTGTTCGGCAACGAGGCCGTGACGATGCGGGTGATAGAAATTAAGGGCGCCGCTGTCGAGCATCGAGAGGTCATACTCATAATTGTATGTCTCATCAGGCATTATATCTAAATGCGCCGCATCGGCAGGCTCTTTAGGCGAAACATGCCATCCGTGGGTGTGAAGGTTCGTCATATTTTTCTGATAACCCAACAAATTCGTCTCAGTTGTGAAAGGCAGAGAATTGGTGAAATTTATCCTGAGGACGTCGCCTTTCTTGACGCTTATGGTAGGCCCCGGGTAATAGCCGTTATAGGTCATAAGGTCGGCCATTGTGCCGTTTACATTTACCTGTGAGATCATGGGCTCCAGTGTCACGTCCACAAGATTGCCGTTCCTGACCGACTGCATGGGCACGGGGTCTCTGAATGCCGTTCCCGGGGGAGAATCGATCGTGCCTCCGCCCCCCATCCCGCCTCCACCTCCCCCCATCATCCCGGCAGCCGGCTCAGTGGACTTAAGCGCCATGTACCCGCCCAAAGCTGAAAGTGAAGCATGTTTAAAAAAATCCCTTCTTGAAAGCTTTTTCATGTAATATCTCCTTTTGTTGAAAAATGCCGGCCCGCGTTGCCCTCCCCGGAGGGACTTCCCATTAAACAAAAGATACGTCAAAATAAATCCCGGGGCAATGGGTAGAAATACCCATTTGCAGCAGTTGAGGAAAACTGTTCTGCGGCCGAAGTCCTTACTTATCCGGCCTCTCCCATGAAAAACTTGAGACCCAAACGGCCTGAAAGACGAGGCAGGCGCTTCAGGCGTTATATGCATAACTTATAGGCAATTTTCTCCTTGACATTATCTATCGTCATAGATAACATACGAAAAAGTTTCTCTGATCACTCCTGATATTATTCTATTAGTTATGACGGAAAAGAGTACACAGACTGATATAATCATCGCTGAAAAGGACCATGATTTCAGCCGTCTGGTACTGGAAACCCTTAAGGACTACGGTCTTCACTCTATGCGGCTCTTTACCGGAAAAGACGTAATTGACAGGGTTGCTGAGAACCCTGACTCTTTGCTGCTGCTGGGCTGCAGCCTTCAGGACATGACAGGCAGTCAGGTTATTGAAATCCTGTCCGGAAAAAACATCAGTGTTCCTTTCATCCCCATAATAGGACCGGGCGACGAAAAAGCAGCGGTCGAATTAATGGAAATGGGGGCTAAAAACTACATCATTAAGGGGACCGGTTTAACAGACATTATTCCTCTTGTGGTGAAAAATGTTCTGAGAGGCTTTGAATGGGAAAAAGAGGCGGCCGAGGCAGAGGACATCCTTCAGAAAAAATCCTATCTGAACCAGATAATCCTTGACAGGATGCCCTGCGTAACCCTCCTCCTTGAATCATATACTATACGCGTGAGATTATCGCTTCAAACGCGGCCGCAGTGAAAATCGGAGCGGTTGCCGGCAAGACTTGCTTTTCAGGATGGTTTCAAAGGGAAGACCCCTGCCCCTCGTGCCGGGCCCCTGTTTTATGGGAAAGCGGTGAGGAGCAAAACCTCAGATTAGAAGCATCAGGTTCTGTATGGGACGCATATTGGGTCCCTGTTGAAAAAAACATGTATCTGCATTATGCCTTCGATATATCAGGCCGGATGAAGGACCCGGACCCTGCGCCCCCGGTTACATAAAGAAGATTTTCTTCCTACTCAAGGAACGGCATTTTCTTATGCTCTAATCCCGTTGACGAAAGTTTGTCAAAGAGATAATTCACGCCGATCGCCGCAAGGGCGAGAAAGAGAAGGACAAGAAAAAGCTTCGGTTTCCTGAAGAGCAGAAAAAGCAGGATGACGGCGACGGCTATCGCTACAGCGGGGTTGGCATGAAAATAATCCATGCCTCTTTGAACAAGATCATTGAAATGCATGACAAACTCCATCCCCCGGACCCATGACTATCGACCCTTTGTTAAACATACGTCAGCCACGACTTGTAAGCCTTTGCCTCGCCTTTGACGATCTTGAAGAAAAGGCCCTGCAGTTTCTTTGTTATCGGTCCCGGCTTACCGCTCCCGATGCTCCTGTCGTCCACCTCTCTGACAGGCGTCACTTCTGCGGCGGTCCCGGTGAAAAACGCCTCGTCGGCGATATATACTTCATCCCTTGTGAAAGATGTTTCACGGACTTCTATTTTTTCCCTGCGCGCCATCTCCATAATGCTGTTTCGCGTAATGCCCTCAAGGACCGAAGGCAGCGGCGGCGTTATCAGCGCGCCGTTTCTCACAATGAACAGGTTCTGTCCCGTCCCTTCCGAGATATAGTTGTTTGAGTCAAGCAAAAGCGCCTCTTCATAGCCTGCCGCGAGGGCCTCGCGTTTCGCCAGTGTCGAATTGACATAATCCCCGCACGTCTTGCTTTTCGTCAGAGAGGCATTCCATGTGAAAGAAGATATCTTTACCCTGATGCCGTTTTTAATGCCTTCTTCTCCGAGATACGCTCCCCAGGGCCACGCGGCAATCGCGAGCCTGATCGGATTGTCCTTGGGATATAAACCCATATTCTTGTATCCGATATACACAATGGGACGGATATAGCACTCCTTGAGAGCGTTGACCTTTACTGTATCTAAAATGGCCCCGCTGATCTCGGCGTGCGAAAAAGGAGGATCGATCTTCAGGATATGACAGGAGTCAAGAAGCCTGTCCACATGCTCCCGCAGCCTGAAAACAGCCGGGCCTTTTTTCGTCCTGTAGCACCTGATCCCTTCGAAGGCCCCTGTCCCGTAGTGCATCGTATGGGTAAGGATATGGACATTCGCGTCAGCCCAGTTTACAAATTTCCCGTCCATCCATATCTTCCTGGATTCCTTAAGCATTTTTCCTCCTTATTAACCTGCGGACTCTAAAATTATACTCCTGCCGAAAAAAAATTTCCTATTGTCTGTCATCCCGGCAGTCCTTAAGCCGGAATCCAGTCTGATAACGACTCTGGATTCCCGCTTTCTAACCCCTCGGGCCCCTGGCCCCCCTGAACCCTTTTTATATTCTTCTTAATATCTCCCGCGCCGCAATAATCCCCGATGCCGACGCCTGGATGAGGCCCCTGCTCACACCGGCTCCGTCGCCCACAGCAAACAGGTTTCTGATTTCTGCCTCAAGATTACTGTCGAGTTTCAGTTGTCTTGAATAGAATTTTACCTCTACTCCGTATAACAGCGTATGGCCGCTGTAAACACCCGGCGCGATCCTGTCCATCACGCGGAGCATTTCAAGGAGATTGACTATGTACCGGTGAGGGAGCACAAAACTGAGGTCTCCGGGCGCGGCGTCCTGAAGCGTCGGCTTCACCGGTCCCCTCGCGATACGGGCGTAAGTCGACCTTCTTCCCTTCATGAGGTCGCCGAGCCGCTGAATGATAACCCCTTTGCCCAGAAGATTTGCAAGCCTCGCGACATATCTCCCGTACAGGTGAGGTTCGTCAAAGGGCTCCGTAAAATACGTACTGACGAGCAGGGCAAAATTTGTGTTGGCGGTTTTTATATCGGAATAACTGTGCCCGTTGACGGTCCATACGCCTTTAACATATTCCTTGACTATCTCCCCGTACGGGTTCACGCAAAAGGTCCTGACCTTGTCGTGAAATTTTTTTGAATAATAAACCAGCTTCGGCTCGTAGACAATCGCGGTAAGGGGTTCAAGAACAGACGCCGGCAACTCGACCCTGACGCCGATGTCCACGGGATTTTTAAGCAGGGAAAGCCCCATTATCCTGGCCTGCCGCTCCAGCCAGAGAGCGCCTTCCCTGCCGGGAGCGATGATCACATAATTTCCGTAGAATATTTCTCCATCGGTCGTTTCAACTCCATCGACTGTCCCGTTTACTGATGCGATCCTTTTAACATTTTTTGAAAACGCGATGTCTATCTTTGAGTTAAGCTCCGCCTTGATATTCTTCAGAAGCCCCGGGCAGCGGTCGGTCCCGATATGCCGTATCCTTGACGGGATAAGGGTCAGCCCGTTTTCTTCAGCGCGTCTCCTGAGGGCGCTGACCTTTTCCATATCATCCCCGAATATTACGGCGGGAGCGCCGTATCTGACATAAATCCCGTCAGTATATGTTATAAGCTCCTCAAGAGAAGCTTCATCGATATAGCGCAACAGGTTGCCGCCCACTTCTTTTGAAAGAGTAAGTTTTCCGTCACTGTACGCGCCCGCTCCGCCCCATCCGCATAAAAGACCGCAGTCCGGACACGCCGTGCATGACACTTTCCCGGAAGCGGAAGGACAGACCCTCTCTTCAAGGTCCCTGCCTTTTTCGAGAAGCAGGATTTTAATCCCTTTATTCGCGGATACCAGCTCAAGCGCGGCAAAAATACCGGCAGGCCCGGCGCCGACTATGATTACATCGTAGTGTTTTATATCTTCCATCTCTTCTTTATATGCTTCAAAGCTTCATAATTTGTAAGGTCCAGGTGTACGGGAGTGATGGAGATATATCCGTTCCGGATCGCTTCAAAATCAAAATCTTCATCCGGCTCCCATTGGGGGGCCGTGCCGCATATCCAGTAATATTTTCTCCCGCGGGGGTCTGAAGTCTCATGAACGGCATTGTAATAAACAGGCTTCCCCTGTTTTGTGAATTTCACCCCTTTAATCCCGGAGATGTTCGGCACGTTGACATTAAGGAGCGTATCCGAAGGCAGGCCCTTCAGCAAGACCTTTCCCGCAAGACCGGATGTAAAATCCGCCGCTGTCTTCAGAAGCGATATCCTTTTGCGATAGCCTTCACTGTTATTGTCGTTCCTGACAAGCGACACGGCAATTGACGGAATACCGAGGAGCGTCCCTTCAATCGCCGCTGCCACGGTGCCGGAATAAGTAATATCGTCTCCAAGATTGGCGCCGTTGTTGATGCCGGAGACAATCATATCAGGTTTACAGGGGAGTATTTTATTGACCGCTATTATGACGCAATCAGTGGGCGTGCCGTTGACGGAGTAAGTGTTTTTACCGGTTTTTTCGGACCGCAGCGGCCTGTGGAGCGTAAGAGCATGCGCGACAGCGCTCTGCTCAGTTTCAGGAGCGACAACATAAACATCCCCGACGGATTTGAGTGCCCTTGAAAGCATTTTAATCCCCGGAGAAGATACCCCATCATCATTGGTGACCAGGATCGTCGGCATGCCGTATTTTAACAGAATTATTAATATTAGGGGCCAGGGGTCCGGGTAGCGCAGTATGCCTGAAGTTTGTCAAGGCAGCGGAGGATTGTATATAATTACATGCCTGTTAACTTTTAAGGAGACCACATGAAAATAGCATTCGTATTCCCCGGACAGGGCTCTCAGCATGCCGGGATGGGTAAAAATTTATATGACAATTTTGAGGAAGTCAGAGAGATATACCGTGCGGCTTCGGACGCTCTGGGATACGATGTCTCCGGACTGAGTTTTAACGGACCTGAGAGCGAGCTGAACAAAACATTCAGGACGCAGCCCTGTCTTTTAACGGCTGGCTATGCCGCATTCAGGGTCCTGACTTCAGGAGGAATATCCCCTTTCTGTGTTGCCGGGCACAGTCTCGGAGAATATACCGCTGTTACCGCGGCAGGGGTTTTCTCATTCACTGACGCGGTGAAGGTCACGGAGAAAAGAGGACAGTATATGCAGGAGTCCGTGCCTGAGGGAAAAGGACTGATGGCCGCTGTGATAGGCATGGAAAGGGAGGCATTGGTGAATGTCTGCGCTTCCGTTCATTCCGGCTATGTGGCCCCCGCGAATTACAACTGTCCCGGCCAGATTGTAATTGCCGGCGAGAAAACAGCGGTTGAGGAAGCCATGAAACTTGCTGAGGCCGGCGGCGCCAGGAAAGCGGTGCCTCTTTCGGTCTCCGCGCCTTCTCACTGCGCCCTTATGAAAAGCGCTTCGGAAAAGCTTGCCGGCCTGCTGGAGGGGATAGAGCTCCGGGCGCCGCAAATCCCTGTGATAAATAACGCGGACGCGGCCTTTTTAACTGATCCCCGGAAAATCAGGGAATCCCTCGTACGTCAGCTCAACCAGCCCCTGCTGTGGGAAGATTCCGTCAGGACAATGGTCCAAAACGGAGTTGACACGTTCATTGAAGCCGGCCCCGGGAAGGTCCTCGCGGGCCTGATTAAAAGAATAGACGGAAACGTGAAAATCCTGAATGCCGGGGATACGGAGGGTGTTGAAAAGACGCTGAAGACGCTCTGCGGCTAAATGCTTTTTAACGGTCCCTGCTCCAGCGATTTGATCTTACCGTGAAACGCCAACGCCGCTTCCCGCAGTTTTTCCTTTGATTGCTCCCCTTCTTCGATAAGAGAAATGAAGTTCATCAGCTCCGAGTCAATGTGCATCACGATATCTTCTTTGTAACCATGCAGTTTCTCAAGCTCGCCCAGTATCCTGTTTACTTCCAGGATAAACGACCTGATATACAGGTCATCATTGTTTCTTACAGTCAGCCTCCTCCGGTACTCACCGGCCACAATAAGCCTTATCTCTGTTTTCAATCGTTGAAACGGCCCTATCAGCCTGTGTGAAAACAGCATAGTCAATGCAACCACTATCACAATGTACCCCAGCATCACTATTACAAACAACAGGACCCCGTGGCCTATTTTCTCCCCGAGCTCCTTTGCAAAATAAGTGAAAAAAGCCGCGACAAGCAGAGACCAGAGGATTATGAGGGCTATTGAAATGCGGAGCTCTCTGGAAACAAAATATTTCTGTCTGGTGATTTTTTCTGACATCCGTTTTTATTTTATCCGGCCGGGAAGAGCGTCATCAGGTTAATCAGCTACCCGTAAAACCTGTCCCTCATAAAGGAGGGCTGATGTGAGATGGTTCAGTTTCTTGAGATGTGTTGTATTCGTATTGAATTTTTTCGCGATGGTCCTGAGGGTATCGCCCCTTTTCGCGCGGTATTTGTTACCCTGCGTCTGATCATCTTCATATGACAGCAAATCGCCCCCTTTCCCGCCCCTGAGAGGTATTTTCAACTTCTGGCCTATACGGAGGTTTCGTTTCCTGCTTATTTTATTCACCTTCACAATCGCGTTTACGGTTGTGCGGTATTTGACTGCTATGCGTGATAATGTCTCACCCTTCTTTACAGTGTGATAAATAGTCTCGGCGTACTCATTCTTCTGAGGGGTCCAGTTTGGTATGGTATCGAGTTTCGCAAGCAGGACACTCCCGGTTCCGGCAGGGATATTAAGGTAGTATTTCGCAGGGGGCGTCGCCTGTCTTCGCAGCTCCGGGTTCAGCGCGGCCAGCTCATCAGCGGGGACCCCTATGCCTTCAGCCATGTCCTTCAACCGGATCTGTTTTTCAACGAGAACGCTTTCAGAAAAAGGCGGACTGTCCAACTGGTCAAAAGTAAAACCGTATTTTCCGGGATCTTTCATGATATGCAATGTAGCGAGGAATCTCGGCACGTACCGCGCGGTCTCCCGTGGAAGTCTCTCATAGAGGTCCCAGAAGTTATCAAGGTAATTGACTTTCTGTCCCCTTATAACACGCAGCACATTCCCTTCCCCGCAATTATAGGCTGCCAGGACCGTGGTCCAGTCTCCGAACATCTGATGAAGCTCTTTAAGGTATGCTATGGCGGCGGCGGTTGCTTTCCGCGGGTCCATCCTCTCATCGATCCAGGTATCTCTTTTCAGGCCGAACTTATAGCCTGTAGAAGGGATAAACTGCCAGATCCCGAGGGCGCGCGCCGGAGACAGCGCCTTTACCTTGAACCAGCTTTCTATAAAAGGGAGCCATGAAAGCTCCTCAGGCAGTCCGGCCTCTTTCAGGGACTTCACAATTTCTTCCCTGTATCTTCCCGAACGCTTATACCCTTCCAAAAACAACTCCCGTTCATATCCCTGAAACGACCTGATCTCCCTTTCCACATATTCGTTCATTGTAAGGGGGATCTCCTTGTGATTGCCGTTGACCGTTGTAAAACGTAAAGAATAAATCTCCATTATCCTCTTGGAAATGGTGAACCTCAGGTCTTCCTTCTGCTGAATCAGCTCCGGATATTTGTCCGTATCGGCATTCAGCACAAGCTGATATGCCTCATCAAGAGATTCAATGGCCTTTTCATGATTTCCCCCCGTCCAGAACTCCTGGGCTGTTTCACAGTAATCCAGCGCCGCATCCAGCATGGCCTGGTCCCGCGCCGCATTATTTTCACTTTCTTCATCGACGATTAAATTACTGTCTTCCCGCTGACTGATTTCCAGGTCATTGCCGGCAATAACTGATCTGTGCTCTTTTATATTTTCAGTGACTGCTTCAACTCCTTCCACATCAATAGAGGATAACTCCTTTCCCTTCTTCAGATTATTCAGGGAAACAACAGCGGGGCCTTCTCCTTTATTGTCAGGCATTGATAATACATGCCGGGGGGCTGCCGTGAGCTGCCCGCTGTTACTGACGACCTGCGAACTTGAAACAGAGCAGCCAAACCCCAGGATACCAAGCACAAAGATTATATGCTTGAAATATGAAACTTTCATATATGGCCTCCTCTCTGAAACCTCTCCCGTTCCCGCAACGGAAATTTAAAATTCATTTACTATAGCAAAATTTCTCTCATAGTACAAACAAAAAACATAATGCTTCTTTAATGATTTTAGCAATTTCTGTTCCATATGCGCGCATCGACATAAATCCACTATGATTATACCTCTTGAGGTTATCCCTTTCTGTGATCCTGAAAAGTTCAAGCATCCTGTTAAATAAAGGAATTGTGAATTGTATGAAATGCGCCTCTTTCACTTGCGAGTATGCCTTCACCGTAAATCCGGTTATTGAAAAATGAGCGGAACGTGTCATTAAAAAGATACAATATGTCATCAGTCTGACAACCTCCTGAAAACAGTTCAAATATCACGCAAATATCCTCAGGTTTACTTAAGAATATGTTTTTTATAAAATAGACGGGTTATGCTCCCCTTAAAAGATAAAGTCGCCCTGATTACGGGAAGCTCAAGAGGCATCGGCAACGCAATAGCCCGTAAATGCGCCCTTGCCGGAGCCGATGTTGTTATCAATTACCGGAAGGCCGGCGGTTCTTCCCAGGAACAGGCGGAGCAATTATGCAAAGAGATAGAAGGGATGGGACGCAGCGCTCTGATGGTCCAGGCTGATATAGCCGCAAAAGATTCAGTAAAAAAATTATTTTCCGAGACAGCCGGAAGATTCGGACGCCTGGATTTTCTCATATTGAACGCGGCCAAGGCGCCGTTTAAACCTGTTGAAAAGCTTTTTGAACGCGAGCTGCGCCAGCTCGTTGAGACAAATTACCTCGGCAACATATTCTGCATACAGGAATCCGTCCCCCTTCTTGCAAAAAGCGGCGGGAGGATTGTTTTTATCTCAAGTCTCGGGAGCCGTTTTTATAACCCCGCCTACCCTCTCGGGAGCATGAAGGCGGCAATGGAGTCGGTGGTAAGGGATTGCGCGGAAAGTTTAAGGCATAAAAAAATACTGGTCAACGCGGTATGCGGGGGCATTGTCAGGACCGACTCGTTCAAAATCCTCAGACAGTACTGGGAAAATATTGACATGCTGCCGGACGAGCTCTTTGTCGAGCCCGATGAAATAGCGGATGCGACAGTCTTTTTGTGCGCCCCTGAAAGCAGGGGGATAACCGGACAGACCCTTGTCGTTGACAGGGGGCTGAGTAATTCTCTTTTCAGGGCGGTTTCTAACCCTTAGTTTTTGGCTGTCGGCTGATAGCTGTCAGCTATCAGCTATTTAAATATTCAGGAGGTATCATGAGTCAGAATCTTCTTACTGAGGCGAAGGTCTTTGAAGAAATAAAAAAGGCTGTCGCTGAAACATTACGGGTTGATGAAGGCAAAATAAACCCGGAGACATCCCTGATAAAAGATTTGGGAGCCGAGTCTCTGGACTTCCTTGATATCAACTACAGGCTGGAGCAGGCCTTCGGGATCAAGATGGCGCGTCATTTTGTGCTCGAGCATATAGAAGAGATGTTCGGCGAAGGCGCAGCCATAGATGAAAACGGTCAATTGACGGACAAGGCCGTCCAACTGCTGAAAATACGCTTCGGAGACAGCGCTCCCGAACTGACACACGGCATGGACATGGACGAGGTCCCGTCTTTAGTCACCGCGCAGTCAATGGCACAGGGAGTTATGGATATCCTTGACAGCCTGCCCGGAAAATGCCCGAAGTGCGGCAGTGCAGCGTGGAAATCCGGTAACGGAGTTCGTGTATCCTGCGGCTCCTGCAATGAAGCAGCGGCATTCGCCAACGGCGACGACCTGATCAAAGACTGGCTGAAAAAAGTCCAGGAAGAGAAGAAAATATTCTGACCCCCGATATGTCAGCGAAATCTTTCAGACGGAGGGTAGTAATCACCGGATACGGAATGATTACGCCGTCCGGTAAAAATACTGAGGAAACTTTTGACAACTGCGTCAAAGGAGTTTCCGGCATCGATTACATAAGGTCTTTTGACACTGCCGGGTTCCCATGCAGAATAGGCGGCGAAGCAGATAATGCCTGGATTGAAGACTTCGAGAACAGAACGGACCAGTCGTTACGGAAATTCTCCTCCCGCGCGCTCAGGCTGATGCGCATCGCTACTGCCGAGGCCTGGCGGCAGGCAGGGCTCGATAAAATATCAGACCGCGGTTCCATCGGTGTTTCTCTCGGCTCCCACGGAGATAACCCTTCAATCCCCGACATGCTGTTTCTCAACAGGTTTACCGACGGCGCAGGACACTGGGATATGAAAGGACTCATCTCCGCGGGCGGATATCCCTACCTGAATTTTTTTAAAAGGAAACCTGACGCGGCGACGTCCATTCTTGCGACCCTCTTTAATTGCAAAGGCCCCGCCCTTTCCATAGTCTCCGCATGCGCCGCAGGCTCCCAGGCGATAGGAGAGGCCCTGAGATTGATTCAGGACGGAAGGTGCGCGATCATGATTGCCGGGGGTTGTGAGGCGACCCTGGATTTCGCGGGGATGACAGGCTTCATATTATTGAAAGCGCTGTGCGAAAAATACACGTCGCCCCAAACCGCTTCCAGGCCGTTTGACCGTAAAAGGAACGGCTTCGTAATGTCGGAAGGCGCCGCGGCAGTGGTCCTTGAAGAACTTGAACATGCCCGCGCAAGAGGAGCTGAGATATTGGGGGAGCTGAAAGGCTACGGATCTTCAGCGGACGCTTACCGGATAACAGATACCCATCCGAAAGGTCTCGGGGCCGTCATAGCCATCAGGTCCGCTATGGAAGACGCCTCGGTAAGTCCCGAAGAAGTGGATTATATCAACGCGCACGGCACGTCCACAACGCAGAATGACTTGACAGAGACACGGGCGATTAAAGAGGTATTCGGCGAGAGGGCGAAAGATATCCCCGTAAGCTCCAACAAATCCATGTTGGGTCATACCATCGCGGCGGCCGGGGCCATCGAGTGCATCCTCACACTTGAGGGGATAAGACGCTCGGTCATTCTTCCCACCATAAACCACGAATTCCGCGACCCCAGATGCGACCTCGATTATGTCCCCAATGAAGCAAGGATGAAAGTGCACCGCGTCGCCCTTTCAAACTCCTTCGGCTTCGGAGGGCAGAACGCGTGCCTGTGCCTTGGGGACTTTGAAGGATAACTCATTTCTTCGCGCGGGTTACTGCGCGTCGCGCCAATGAATCGGCTTCCTTATTCATCTCCCTGGGAACATGCCTGACGGTATAGTGCGCAAAGCCTTTCAGGATATTCATGGCCCGCACCCACAAAGGCATTAAATTCATGTTCCTGACTCTATATATCCCGTTTATCTGCCTTACCAGCAATTCGGAATCCATGAAAATCCTTATTTCCTGTATCCCAAGGGACCTCGCTGTTTCAAGCCCTTTCAGCAAAGCGGAATATTCAGCCACATTGTTTGTCGCGGTGCCGATATATTCCGAAATCCTCCGGCTCCTGTCTTTGTCCCCGGCCGGATTAATTACCACCCCTATTCCGGAAGGTCCCGGGTTCCCGCTCGAGGCCCCATCACAGTACATTTCGGCCGACAGCGTGTCGAACAAACCCTGCTGGGTTTCTTCTTTTTGAGTTTTGATTTTCATTCGAACTTATGTACATCACCCGGAATAAGTAAACCACTGAGACGCAGAGGCACAGCGAAATGAACAATGTTGAATGGGTAATGAGTAATTAAGGAGATTATTTATCACCATAATTACTTGTTGCTCACTGTTGATTTTTAATTGAACTTTGAGGACCCTGTGGTTTATCGCTTTCCTGCTCTTTATAGTAAAGGAACCTCTTGCAAAAATAACAGTTGAAAATATTCTCGTTTTTCTTGATATCGTTATATTGCTGCGGGGGGATGTTTGTATTGCAGCCGAGGCAAATTTCATTTCTGGTCTGGACCACCGCCAGTCCCCCGGAGCGTTTCAAAAGATTCATGTACTGGTCATAAACTTCACTTTCTATCTTCGCGACAAATTCTTTTCTCTTCGTTTTGAAAGTTTCCATTTCCGCGTGCAGCTTCGTTTTCTCTTCTTCAACCGTCTTTTCCTGCTGTTTGAACTCTTCTTCAGTCTTTTTTACTTTTACTTCCTCTTTCTGCGAATTTTTAGTAAGGGCTTCCAGGTCTTCCATTATGGAAAGGACCGCGTCCTCGATCCTGAACTTTTCCTTTTCAAACCCCTCTATTTCCTTCAGATACGCCTCATATTCCTTGTTTGTTTTTATTTCCTTGGTCCTGGATTTAAGCTTGTTGATTTTCTCCTGTATTTCATCAGCTTCCATCTCTTTGTTTTTTTTGTTCTTGATCAGGGCCTCACATTGGGACTTTACCTTCTGGAGTAAACTGCCCGCTTCTTTAAACGGGGCCTTGAACTGCTCCAGCCTGCCGGGAAGAGATTCAATTTTTTCGGCTATGGAAAGGATAACGGTGTCTATTTCCTGGAGCTCGATTAGAAGCTTTAATTGCTCATTCAATTTCCCCTCCACAAACAAAATCGTTGGTGGGCCCACCAGGACTCGAACCTGGGACCAACCGGTTATGAGCCGGTAGCTCTACCAACTGAGCTATGGGCCCTGCAGTTAAATCAAACATGTCATTCTATGATAAAACGCCGGGAAAAGTAAACTCTTGAAAAACCAGGATGGGCTAAAGGTCCTTCCTGACCGCGACCCGCTGATAGAAACCGCACTTTTTGCAATTACCCAGTTTCTGGGCGATCGCGCCGCTGACCTTTTTGCCGCAAAAAGTCCCGGCCACCGCCCAGCATACGCGTCCGTAGTCAGGATAAGCCGGGCATCTCATATTGGCGGCCCCTTCCGCTTTTTCTACGCCGCACCTGTTGAATTCCCAGCACTTGATCCGGGCGCCGTTTTCTTCGCTCTGGTAAGGGAAGAGCATTTTGAACGTAGTGCCCCTGTCTGTTTTGCTTTCCGCGAATATCAGGCCGTTATGTTCATCAAGAATTTTCTTGCATATCGCCAGACCGAGACCTGTGCCTATGCCGATCTCCTTTGTCGTATAAAACGGCTCAAATATCCTGTACAGCGCCTCCTCGGGCATGCCGGGGCCCGTGTCGGACACCTCAACCACGACATAATTTACCTCGTAGAGCTCCTGCATGTATGTTTTTATACTAAGTTTCCCGCCGCCGGACATTACATCAATCGCGTTGGAGACAAGATTGTTGACAGCCTGCCTGACCTGGTCCCTGTCAATCAGGACCCGGGGGAGCGGGTCTGTCAGGTTTTCTTCAATCCGTATCCCCTGGTCACTACATATATCGGCAAAAGCCTGAATGGATTCTTTTATCGGGACGTTGATTTCCTGGCGCTCCATTTTATATTTCGTTTCTCTCGAGAACGAAAGCACGTCTCTGAGTATCCTCTCCAGTCTGTCGACTTCCGAGACCACGATCTCAGCGTAACCCTTTTCCCTCGAGCCGTCGGATAATTTTTTATGAAGACGTCTCGCAAACCCGCCTATGGACGTCAGGGGGTTCCTTATTTCATGGGCGACGTCGGCTGTAAGCCTTCCGAGGGCGGACAATTTTTCAACCTGGACGAGCTTCCCCTGAACGCTCCTCAATTCTTTGATATTTACCTCAAGGTCCTTGTTAAGGTCCTCGATTTTCTGCTTGTCTTTTTTCAATTTCTCCGACAGGAGACCGAGAGGAGCCGCCAGTAAAAACAAAAATGCGACCCGGACCATGAAATCAGTCCAGTGGAGCATATTGAACCCATCATTACAGCTTACGTAATACAATGAAGCCGCGGAGGCGGCGATGAACGTCCCCGGGACAAGGCCGAAATAAAAAGAATAAAGGGCTGTTATTAAATAGAAGCCGTTGAAGAAAGAACTTTCAAAGCCCCCGGTCACCCTGACAAGAAGGGCCGCGAACAGGAGGTCGAAGACAAGCGCGGCGCCGTAAATGAGTTTTTTCCTCTGCGGAGAAATGAAGAGCCAGATATATATGAAAATACTGTAAACCGATAAGTAACTGAAGATGGTGCCGACGTTTATGAATGTCTCATGTGTAATGCGGGAGAACACGAGCCAGCCGAATCCGCCGCAGAAGATTACGATCCTGATAATGATAAAAGCAAGGTCGGTGACTTCCAGGGACTTCCCGGCTTTTTCCCATATGGCCTTTATCGTTTTATAAGGAGCTAATATTCTTACCGCGCAGCTTACTCCCACTTTTTTATTATAACAAAGACGTCCTCATTTAATCGCTCCGCCTCAGTTGAAGTTTTCCATTCCATCATTCATAATAGCTTCATGAATCCCGCTTTCACAAAGGCCCATTCGGAAATCCTCAGAGGAATGAAGCTCTCCAGGTGCAGGAAATGCGGCTGCATGAGAGGGACCCTCGAAAACCTGAAGGCCTCGCTTCCGTTACTGAAAATGAAGGACGCGGGAGAACTGCTGCAGAGCGTCAATGAATGGTACGCCCGGCTCGAACCCCAGGAATACCCCTGTTTCGGGTGTAAATACTGCATCCCTCCTGAAGCGATGACCATTCTCACTACAAAATATCCCGTTCTGGCGTCATCGACTCTGTCAAGCTGCGAGATAAAAATCAGCAATACGTCCTGGCCGCCTGTTGAAGGCGAATACACGGTGCTTGACAGGTCCGCCCCCGTGGCTGTTTCCACCCTTGCAAGCGTCGAGCTTGAAGAGAGACTTGCAAGGCTCAGACCTGACGGCCTTTGCATCGTAGGTAAAACGGAGACGGAGAACATAGGAATCGATAAAATCGTAAAGAACGTCATATCAAACCCCGTTATAACCTGTCTTATTGTGGCCGGGAAAGACACTGATGGACATCAGAGCGGCGGGACGCTTCTGGCGCTCTGTAAAAACGGGGTGGATAAAAATATGCGGGTCATCGGTTCAAAGGGCAGAAGACCTATTCTGAAAAATATAACGCCTTCGGATGTGGACGCTTTCCGCAAACAGATTCAGATAAGGGACATGATAGGCTGCGAAGATACAAAAGCGATAGTGAAGTCCGTCAGGGAACTATCAAGAAAAGCCGCGCCTGCCGCTGCAGCGTCCGGCTGCGGATGCGGCGGTGAATGCAATACACAATCGACTGCCGGGACTTCTGTTTCTTTATCGTTCAGGAAACCTCTCGCGGCCGTTTCCGAAATTACAGCAAAAAAGTTCGATAAGGCGGTGAAGCTCGATAAAGCTGGTTATTTTGTAATTATACCGTCAAAGAAATCCGGGAATATCCTTGTTGAGCATTATTCTTATGACAACAGGCTGCTCAGAAAGATTGAAGGCAAAAACAGCCGCGACATTTACTTTACAATCATCAACAATAACTGGATAACCGAATTAAGTCACGCTTCATACCTGGGGAAAGAGCTCGCGCGGGCGGAGCTCTCTATCAAAAAAAGGTTCAAGTACGTCCAGGACGGAGCGTAGCGGCCATGGGTAAAATAACCGCCGTAGCCAACCAGAAGGGGGGCGTCGGCAAAACGACTACAGCCATTAATATATCAGCATCCCTTGCCGATGCCGGCAAACGCGTCCTGCTCGTGGACACCGACCCCCAGGGGAACTCAACCAGCGGGCTCGGTCTTGATAAAGACAACCTTTACGGCAGTCTTTATGATTTATACACCGGGACCAGGACCCTCGAAGAGACGATAATGGACACTACCCTTCCCTCCCTCAAGATTATCCCATCGAACATAGAGCTGATCGGGTCCGAGCTTGAACTTGCGACAAAAGAGGGCCGGGAAACGGTCCTGCGGCAGGCCCTTGAGCCGCTCAGACACCGGTTTGATTACATCTTCATTGACTGCCCGCCTTCACTCAGCCTTTTGACACTGAATGCCCTTGTTGCCGCCGACAGCCTGCTCGTTCCCATGCAGTGTGAATATTACGCCCTTGAAGGGATCAGCATGCTGCTGAGGACCTTCAATCTTATTAAGAATTCTTTCAACCCGTCTCTTGAAATCGAAGGGATTCTGCTTACCATGTTTGACGGCAGGAACACGCTTGCAAACCAGGTTTCCGACGAGCTGAAAAGACATTTCGGCAATAAAGTTTATACGACATTGATACCGAGAAATGTCACTCTCGCGGAGGCCCCGAGTCACGGAAAACCTGTTATACTATACGACGTCCGCTCAAAAGGAGCGCAGAGTTATCTTGAACTCGCAAAGGAGATAATGAAAAATGAAGCCGGCGTTGGGTAAAGGCCTCTCGGCCCTGATACCCGATAAGGGGAAAGACAGGGCGAGGGAGATATTTGAGCTGAACATAAATACAATCGTGCCCAACGAGTACCAGCCGAGAAGGGTCTTTAACGACGCGGCGCTGAACGAACTCGTTGCATCGATAAAGGAAAAGGGGATAATCCAGCCTGTTATCGTAAGGAGGGCTTCCGATAATTCATATCACCTCATTGCCGGCGAGAGAAGATGGAGGGCCGCAAGGCTCGCAGGATTCGTCAGTATTCCCGCAATCGTCAAAGACGCCGCTCCTGAAGACGCGCTCGAACTGGCCCTGATCGAAAACATCCAGAGAGAAGACCTGAACCCGCTCGAAACAGCGGAGGCCTTTCAGAGACTGATAAACGACTTCAAACTCACGCACGACGACATCTCGAAAAAAGTCGGTAAAGACCGCGCCACCGTAACCAATTACCTGAGGATATTGAAGCTGCCCCTGGATGTAAAAAAGTGGATTGCGGACGGCTCCCTGAGTATCGGCCACGCAAAGGCCCTGCTCCAGGTTGAAAAGCCGGGGGTACAGGCAGACATAGCCGCCAGAGTAATCAAATACGGATTGAGTGTAAGAGAGACGGAAGCATTATGCAAGAAAGGCCCGGCGTTAAAAGTCTCCCCGGGGCGCCTTAAACCGAGGGACCCCCAGATAGCCTCCCTTGAAGAAAAAATGATGCAAAATCTCGGAACAAAAGTCCGCCTCATCCACAAATCCAATAAAAAAGGCGGGAGAATAGAGATAGAATATTACTCCCTCGAAGAGCTGGACAGGCTTCTTGAGATTTTGACAGGATAAAACTTTATCCTTTGCAGCGTGATTCCCGTCACTTAATTCCGGTCCATGCCACGGTAAAATAAAACATGAAAGGAAGGAAATGCTGGTTGAATTAAAAAATATTTACTGGAAGCTGATGACCTCCTTCAGGGAAAAGAAACAGAGAAAACAAAAGGCCCTGGTCCAGATGAAGATGATGTCAGGCTATGTAAGAAGGGTCAAATAGGCAGGTTAAAGCCTCGAGGTCTGCTTCTCAGTCGCGATTACAGTAATCCCCGAGGGGTCCGAATGGGCCCGCCAGTAAGGCGTCCTGCTGTCATATCCTATATGAACATTTTCTTCAACCACATTGTAAGCGTCCACAATTACCCTGTTTAAAGTGCAGCCCTTTTTCAGCGTTACATAATCCATTATAATTGAATCTCTTATTTCCACGTCCTCCTCGATGGTAACGCCTTTGCGGACAACTGAATTTATTATCTTTGCCTTATTAATAAGCGAACCTTCGGCAAGGATGCTGTTGGTAATTTCTCCACCGAGAATTTTTGTGGCCGGGAGTTCATTTCTTGAAGGCCGGACCGGCCACAGTTCATTGTTGATCTCAAAAAAGGGCTTTTCGCCCAGCATATCCTGGTGCGCGTCCCAGAATGACTTTATTGTCCCTACATCCCTCCAGTAACCCTGTTCTTCATAAGGCCTGGTGCCCCGGATTTTATTTGTGGCGAAATCATATGCGAAAAGCCTTTCGCCCGCGTTCAAAAGATTCGGTATCACATGCTTGCCGAAGTCATATTCCTTGTTCCGTTCCGCCTGGATAAGCGCCTTTATCAGGGTATCGGTATTGAAAATATAATTTCCCATGGAACAATAGGCCCTTGTCTTGTCATCCGGCAAGTGCGGCGGGTTTTCGGGCTTCTCCACAAACCCCTTTATCCTGCCGTCAGTTTCCGCGTCTACGATCCCGAATAAACTGGCTTCACCGATAGGAACAGGCCTCGCGGCTACGGTAACATGGGCCTCGCTTGCAAGGTGAAAGTCCACCATCTGGCGGATATCCATGCGGTATATGTGGTCGGCCCCAAATACAATCACGAGTTCGGGTTTATGCTGGCGTATAAGGTTAAGGTTCTGAAATACGGCGTTGGCGGTCCCCTGAAACCAGTCAGGTCCATATCTCATCTGAGGAGGGACGACGGTTACAAAATGGTCGCTCATTACAGAAGAAAGCCCCCAGTTTTCTCTGACATATTCTATCAGAGACTGGGATTTGTATTGCACGAGAAGATAGATGGAAAAGATCTGTGAATTGATCATGTTGCTGAGAACGAAATCAATAATACGGTAGCGTCCTCCGAACGGAACAGCAGGTTTGGAGCGCTCAAACGTCAGGGGGAAAAGTCTTTCACCCCTTCCGCCGGCCATGATCATAGCAAGTGTCTTTGGATATGCCATATTTTCCTGTTAAAAAAAGATTAAAGAGTTGTTAAGATAACTAAAAGATAATTTAATTTCAAGACATCAGAATTTGATCTGAAATAAGGGGCGAAAATCGGGCGTCGTGATATTTTTTCCCTTAACTCCAAACTCTCAACTCTGTCTTTATGGTGGAGGCGCCGGGAATCGAACCCGGGTCCGGAAGCACTGCATCCAGGCGTCTACATGCTTATCTTACTTATTAAATATCAGGACCGGAAATGCCTGTAAGAGGGCTCTTCCGACCCCTATCCCTTTAAGTCTTGGCTGAAGAACAAGGGAGATCTCTTCAGAGCAGCCTGCTGAATGACGCTTATTCAGAGCCGCAGGCAGTCTCCGGTAAGCGTGTCGCTTAATTAAGCGGCAAGTGCCAGTTCAGTGTTGGCGTTTGTGTTTTTTTCTGCCTTTTAACGTGGTTGCAGAGCCACGACATGCAGCTTGGACCTCGTAACTCCCGTCGAGGCCTGTCGCCCCCGTTAAGTACATTATAGCATAAGCTATAGCTATAAGCTGTTAGCTGTAAGCGGTAAGCTCAAAAACAGCCGGCTTATCGCTGATAGCTTAACGCTTAGAGCTGGAAAATGATATACTTCTCTCATCATGTTCCCTTTTAAAGACGACAACCCTACGCGTATCTTCCCCTTTGTAACGATCGGACTGATAATACTCAATTCCGCGGTCCTTGTCCTGCAGATATTTTCACGCGCCGACCCGCAATATATCGCGTACGCCTATGGCGCGGTCCCGCGGTTCATTCTGTCGTTCGAGGCAGTGCAGCCTATCCATCCGGCATTGACCGTGTTTACCTCAATGTTTATGCACGGGGGGTTATTCCACCTCGCCAGCAATATGCTTTATCTCTGGATATTCGGCAATAATATCGAAGATAAGCTGGGACATGCGAGGTTCATCATATTTTATCTTCTTTGCGGTACGGCGGCGGCTTACGCCCACGCATTGACGGACCCTCTTTCAAAAATGCCCATGATAGGGGCGAGCGGGGCCGTATCAGGCATTCTCGGCGCGTACCTGCTGCTGTTTCCCCGCGCAAGGGTTCACACACTTATCTTTCTGGGGTTTTTTATTCAGGTGGTCAGATTGCCGGCTATATTTGTGATAGGGTTCTGGATTGTTATTCAACTTATAAACGGCGTAATAAGCAAAGGGATCGCGGCCCAGGGAGGAGTTGCCTGGTTTGCGCATATAGGAGGTTTTATTATCGGTCTTTTAACAGTAAAACTTTTTATAAAAAAAAGGGGAGGATATTATTAAGCTTCAGACCATCATTCATCACATATTCAATATTTTTGAGAAAATCAAAGAAAATTAAACATATTTTTTCATATTCACCATATTTTAGTCTTTTTCTGCTAATATATGTCCTTGTTTTCTCAAATCATTAACAATTATATTAGCACTCGTCATATTAGAGTGCCAATGTGATATCATTCTGTTTGTAATACAAATCAAAACCATAAAACTGAAAAGAAAGGAGACGCAACAATGAAATTCAGACCATTGAAAGACAGGGTATTGGTAAAGTATTCTGAAGAACCTGAGAAGAGTTCCGGGGGCCTTTATATCCCAGACTCTGCAAAAGAAAAACCCCAGAAGGGTGAAGTAATCGCGACGGGGCCGGGCAAGATAACCGATGACGGCAAGCTTCAGAAGATGGAGATCAAAGTAGGCGATGTCGTGCTTTTCGAGAAATATTCCGGTTCCAAAATAAACCTTGACAACGTGGAATACCTGATAATCAGGGAAGACGATGTTCTCGGGATAGTGGAAAAATAATATTTAAAATTTCGACGTTCACAAAAGGAGGATTATATGGCAAAACAATTGCTTTTTGATGAAGACGCAAGGAAAAAAATACTCAAAGGTGTAACTACGCTGAGCGATGCTGTAAAGTCAACGCTGGGGCCGCAGGGGAGAAACGCGATCCTCGATAAAAAATTCGGGGCCCCCACAATTACTAAAGACGGCGTAACGGTAGCAAAGGAAATCGACCTGAAAGACCCTTATGAGAACATGGGGGCGCAGCTCGTGAGAGAAGTCGCGAGTAAAACATCCGATGTAGCGGGCGACGGCACGACTACCGCCACAGTGCTCGCGTATTCCATATATAAAGAAGGAATGAAACACGCGGCCGCAGGCTCAAACACCATGGAAATCAAGAGAGGGATTGAAAAGGCCGTTGAAGCTGTTGTCGGAGAATTAAAGAAAAACAGCAAAACCATACAGGACAAAAAAGAGATCGCGCAGGTAGGGACCATATCCGCGAACAATGACGCCGAAATCGGCAATTTAATTGCGGATGCAATGGACAAAGTCGGCAAAGACGGCGTTATCACTGTAGAAGAAGCCAAAAGCATGCAAACCACTCTCGATGTGGTTGAAGGCATGCAGTTTGACAGGGGTTACATATCCCCCTATTTCGTTACCGACCCGGAGAGGATGGAATGCTCCCTGGAAGACCCGCTGATCCTCATTCATGAGAAGAAAATAAGCTCCATGAAGGACCTGCTTCCGATCCTTGAGCAGATCGCGAAAATGGGCAAACCCCTGCTGATCCTCGCCGAGGAAGTTGAAGGCGAGGCGCTTGCGACGCTTGTTGTAAACAAGCTCCGCGGCACCCTCCAGGTATGCGCCGTCAAGGCGCCCGGATTCGGCGACAGGAGGAAGGCGATGCTCGAGGATATCGCCGTCCTGACAGGCGGAACGCTGATAGCTGAAGACCTCGGCATAAAACTGGAAAACATTAAACTGACAGACCTCGGAAAAGCAAAGAAGATCACGATAGACAAGGAAAATACAACGATCGTTGAAGGCGCGGGCGACCACGGCAAAATACAGGGCCGGGTAAAGCAGATTAAAACCCAGATCGGGGAAACCACTTCCGATTATGACAGAGAAAAGCTCCAGGAGCGCCTTGCGAAACTTGTCGGCGGAGTTGCCGTAATCAATGTCGGCGCTGCTACTGAAACAGAAATGAAAGAGAAAAAAGCGCGTGTTGAAGACGCGCTGCATGCCACAAGGGCCGCTGTTGAGGAAGGCATAGTCCCGGGGGGCGGAGTTGCCCTGCTCAGGGCCATTCCGGTCCTGGAGAGTTTGAAAGTTGATGATATCGACCAGAAAATCGGGGTGGACATAATAAAAAGAGCGCTCGAAGAACCGATCAGGCAGATCGTAAGCAATGCCGGACTCGAGGGCTCCGTAATAGTCGAGAAAGTAAAAAGCAATGACAATAAGAATTTCGGATTTGACGCCAACGCGGAACAATATGTCGATATGATAAAGGCGGGCATCATCGACCCGACAAAGGTCACAAGATACGCCCTGCAGAACGCAGCTTCCGTTGCCGCTTTAATGCTGACTACAAGCGTAATGATAGCCGACATTCCCGAGGAATCAAAAGCTCCGGAAATGCCAGGCGGCATGCCCGGCGGCATGGGCGGGATGTACTAAAAAACAGAATTCAGAAGTCAGAAGATCACAAAAGGGTGAGGAGAAATCCTCACCCTTTGTCGTTTTCTGTTACCCTGCTTCCACCCTGTTCTTCCCTTTTTGTTTGGCCTGATACAGGGCGGTGTCCGCCTTTTTGACCAGGTCTTCGACACTCTGCATCTCATGAGAACAGGAGGCAATGCCGAGGCTTGCGGTAACATCCGAGTTCGCCTCAGTGGATTTCCTTATTCTGTCGGCTACGCGGTGGGCGTCTTCCAGTCCCGTCTCCGGCAGAAGTATCAGGAATTCTTCCCCGCCGTATCTGGCGACAAGGTCTATGGCCCTTACTTCATTTAAAAGGATATTCGCGGTCCTGACAAGCAATTTGTCTCCGGCGCCGTGTCCGTGGACATCATTATATTGTTTGAAATTATCCAGGTCCAGCATAATGACCGAAAACGGACTCCCGTCTCTCTCTGACTTCGCAAAGTTTTTCTCCAGCTCGACATTCATAAGATTCCTGTTGGCAACTTTCGTAAGGGGGTCATGAAGTGAAAGGTTCCTTGACTGTTCATACAGCATGGAATTATTAATCGCCATGCCTATCTGATTTCCTATAATGGAGAGAATCCCTGTTATCCTTTCATCAACATCGGAATGAGCGGGCGTATAGAGGTACAGGACCCCTAAAACTTTACCTGTTGTCTTTATCGGAATAATGATGTGTCCGTGAGGCGACATGCCGGGATATGTTATGGAATGGCGGCTGTCCTTGTGAGAATCTTTTGATATAATGATTTCTCCGGTCCTTACCGCCAACCCGCAGAGACAGTCGCTTATCGTAATGCTTTTGTGCAGATCCAGAAAAGACTTTTGATGTCCGAGATGGGCGACGAGTTTTAATCTGTCGCCGTCAACAAGCAGTATCCCGCCTTTGCGTTTAATCCTGAGGATATCGAGGTCCGTAATAGTATCAAGTATGTTATGGAAGAGGTCGTTTATTTCTATTGTTCTGCTGATCGCCGCAGAGACGTTAAACAACGTTGACAGTTCCATGTTCCTTGCCTCAAGCTCATAGCCCTGTCTTATAATCCTTTCCTCTGCCTGTCTGCGCGTAGTGACATCAAGAAGGGTTCCGATAACGGCGGGCCTGTCCCGGTATATAATTTTAGAGCCGTAAACCTCGACGGAGATAATATCCTTATTCTTTTTGGTCCCCCTGAAACTGTATTGAATTGCTCCTGTTTCACCGGACAACCTCTTTCTCAGATTTTCCCTGACGACCGGTAAATCTTCCGGGACCACCAGGTCGTCAGGTCCCTTCTTGTCCGTCAGCTCTTCAACTGTATAACCGAATACCTCAGCCAGCATGGGGTTGACATATTTGAATACCCCGTCCTGAATAAGATAAACCCCCGTCATAGCTTTATCCGCGAGGTTCCTGAATTTCTCCTCTGATTCCAGCAGCAGCTTCTCTGTCCGTTCACGTTCGGCAACTTCATGATCAAGCTCTCTCCATCTGCGCAGCGAGAAAATACTGAAAGCAATCCCGAGGAATACAAGCACGACTACAAGTTCATCAAATTTCAAACCTGCAAAGTGTTTATCGGCAGCCCACTGCTCAATATTCCTGTGCGCATCAGTGAAAACAGCAATGAAATACATTAATATTCCGAGAACGGCGATTACGGACAGTTCTATAACGACTGTCAGGTTCTTCTGTTTCTTAACCTGCATATCGATAAAGTCGGTATTTTTGCTTTATTTCTTGAGTGTTACCCGTAAAAAAGAGCTTACTTCTTCAGATGAAACGGTTTCTGATCATCCTTCTCACGTAAAACTTCCTCACTTCTTCTGCCAGCAGCAGCCCTGTTCCAAACGGGACCAGTACCAGCCAGACTTTCAGTTCCAGAGACCCGGTCCCGAAGATCATGTTGCCCAGGGGATGATAGATGATAAAGGCTGAGAGTATCAACTCAATAATTATCCCGTATAAGATAAGCCTGTTTGAGAAGAATCCAAGACTGAACACGGATTCATGGAACGAGCGGCAGGCAAACACATTCCCTATCTGTGAAACGATAATCCCGGCAAGACACGCTGTTGTGGCCTGCATATAAAGCAGATGGTCCTGGGGAAGCGTCGCTCCCCACTGCCATCCGCCGGATTTCAGCACATAGAAAAACCCGAATAGCCCCGCTGCCGCTTCAATCGGGCCGAGGAAAAAATACGCGCGCCCCAGTATCCTTGAATTCAGCAGTTTTTCGTCAGGGCTTCTCGGCGGCTGCTTCATAACTTCCTTTGCCGGTTTTTCAGCGCCGAGCGCAAGCGCCGGAAACATGTCCGTTCCGAGGTCCACGGCAAGTATCTGCATAATGGTAAGAGGCAGCGGGATGCTGAAAACAACATACGCGATGTAAGGGACAATCTCCGGTATGTTTGACGCGAATATGTAACTGATGAATTTCCTGATATTCTCGAATATGCCCCTGCCCTCTTCTATCGCATTTACAATAGATGCAAAATTGTCATCAAGCAAAATTATGTCCGCAGCCTCTCTTGCCACGTCCGTTCCGGTCATGCCCATCGCTACGCCGATGTTCGCCTTTTTAAGCGCGGGGGCGTCGTTGACCCCGTCGCCCGTCACCGCTACTCTTTCTCCTTCGTCTTCGAGGACCGATACTACCCTCATTTTATGAACGGGCGTCATCCGCGCAAAGATAATTTCAGATGACAGGAGTTTTTCACGCAGCGCGCTGTCAGGCATGATGTCCATCTCATGCCCCTCTATCACCACGGGCTCATTGTTAATAAGGCCGATCTGCCTTGCTATCGCGATTGCTGTTCTGCTTGCATCGCCTGTAATCATGATGACTTTGATGCCGGCATCGTGACATTTTTTCATTGCATCAGGGACTTCCGGTCTTGGAGGGTCTTCAAGTCCCATGAGGCCGGCGAAGACGAGGTCGGATTCAATGTCTGTGAAATCCGACAATTGTAGGGGCAATTCATGAATTGCCCCTACAGGTTTATACGCGAACGCTATCACCCTGAGCCCTGCGTCCATCATTGAATGGTAAGCCTGCATAATGGAATTTTTGTTATCTTCAGTTATCTGCTGCAGGGGCGATTCATGAATCGCCCCTACCTTGTCGCTCACAAGAATTCCGCTGCAGAGCGGTAGAACGGTTTCCAGAGCGCCTTTGGTGAAAGAAACATATTGAAAGGGTTCGAGGGGCCGAGGGGTCAAGGGGTCAAGGGCAGAAAGCATCTGTTCACTTGAACCCTTGAACCCCTGAACCCCTGACCCCTTGTAAACAACCGTCATCCTTTTCCTGTCCGAATCAAACGGTATCTCGGCAATACGCTCAGCTTTTATATCACCGAGCGCCTCTCTTGCCGCTTTCAAAATAGCAGCGTCAGTCGGGTCGCCCTTGTAAGCGCCGTTATCGCAGGTCGCGTTGTTGCAAAAGTAAGCGGTTTGCATGAGCATGTGTGTGGCCGGGACGGGTTTAAAACCCGACCCTACGTCATCTCTGCCCCCTCGCCCCTTGCCCCTTGCCCCTTGCCCCTCTAACGTCCATACCTTCTCGACCTCCATCTTATTCTGCGTCAACGTGCCGGTCTTGTCCGTGCATATGACGGTAACTGATCCGAGCGTCTCTACTGATGTGAGTGTCTTTATCAATGCCTTTTTCTTTGCCATCCTCTGGCTCCCCATCGCGAGGGAAAGGGTTACCGTAGGCAAAAGCCCTTCAGGGACATTGGCTATAATGATCCCGACCGCGAAAAGAAAATTGTGCCAGAAGCTTCTCCCGATAAAAAATCCCAGGGCAAAGAAGAATATCCCGGTTGTTATTGCGATAACCGCGACTATCTTGGTTACCCTGACAATCTCTTTCTGAAGGGGGCTTAATCTTTCCTGTACTCCTCCCGTAAGATGCGCGATCTTGCCGAACTCCGTCGACATGCCGGTGGCGTACGCCACAGCCCTGCCGAGGCCGCTGACGACAAGTGTGCCCGCAAAGACGATATTCGGACTGTCAAAATAATTTCCGTTAAATGCCTCAGGTCCGCGCAGTCTTGCGTCCGATTCACCTGTGAGAGGCGCATTGTTGACCATCAGGCGGTTTGATTCTATAAGACGCGAATCCGCGGGCACCTTGTCACCCTCGCTCAAAAGTATTATGTCGCCCGGAACGACTTTTTCCGAACGGACCTCTTTTACAACGCCTTCCCTTATGACTTTTACGTTGAACGGAAGAAGTTTTTTCAGTTCCTCCACAGCCTTTTCCGCCCGGTATTCCTGAATAAATGTGAAAACAGCATTAATAAATATGACTACCGTTATAGCTATGCCGAGGGAAAGCAGCCCCTCTCCCGGATGGAAATATTCGGACAGAAAACAAAGGGCGACCGCCGCCCAGAGAAGGACGGCAAGGAAATGCGTAAACTGGGCCAGAAATTTTTTGTATAGCGGGACCTTCCTGATTTCCTTTATCTCGTTCAGCCCGTATTCATGAAGCCTTTTGACAGCCTCTGTTGCGGATAGCCCGTTAACGGATGTAAGAAGACTTTTCAGCGCCTCGTCTTTAGAAAGAGTTTGGATGTTCATAATTAGCTAATAGCTATAAGCAATAAGCTGTAAGCTGTTGGCCTTAAGCTTACAGCTTATAGCTCACAGCTTATAGCTGTCGATTTTTTGTTCCCCTGAATATTATCAGATTGCACGGTGTATGCCTTAACACGTCCTCAACCGGATTCCCTCTCATTATGGATTTCAGCAGGCTCCTTTCGCTTGCGCCCATAACAATGAGATCGTTCTTTTTGTGCGCCGCTTCTACAGTTATGGCCCTTGCGACTCCGCCGCGCCCGATCTTTTTTTCATGGATTATGTTGTAGTGATGCAACTGCCGCCGGAATTCCTCTACGTCTTTGGGAATATGCGCTTCCCTCTGAAGAGGCGTCAGATGCATCTCGCCGTGAAAAAAGCCTGTAAGGGGTTTATGTAAATGAAACAGCGTCACGCCGGAGTCGAAACCTTCCGCGAGTTTAGCGATGAAATATGCCCTTTCTTCAATGTCGGGTATCCTGCCGCTTAACGGCACAAGTATATTCCCGGGGTGGATGCCGCCCATTCTGACCACCCTCACGATTGCGACCGAGCACGGGAGTCTCACCATGATCTGTCTCGAAAGGGTCCTGACAAAAAATCGTTTCCTGATGTCCTCCCTCCTTGTGGCGGTGAAAACAAGGTCGATACCCTGTGCCTTTACAATTTCGGCAATCTCGCTGACAGGCTCTCCGCTCTCAACGATGGTTTGCACATCGATTCCGCTGCCTTCCGCATCCATAAAAAGCCTCTCAAGCGCCGCCTCGGCGTGTTTTAATTTGTCCTTGTGAATATTCTCTTCAGCTATAAAGGCAAGAAACAGTTTTGCACGGCATGATCTTGCAAGAGTCAATGCATAACGGGCGGATATCTCCGAGTTTGAAAATTCATTGACCGCGGCAAGGATTTTTTTGTACATTCTCCCTCCTTCTAACGTTTATATTACTATTCTGAATAAGCCTGTCAATTGTTTTATTTACCAGGGTTATTTACCAGGGACCAAATTGACTTATAAACATGATAGGTTTATTATTTAAACATCTTTAATTTTTCAAGGGAGATATCATGCCTGAAGCAAAATTAAAAGTAATTCTACTCCGTCATACGCCGAATCCTGAAGAGACCGTGGCAATGGCGGCAAAGCTGTGTTACAGCCCTTCGGACATCACATCCCTGAAGGATAAAATAGAAGCAAGGGACCAGAAGGCTTTTGTCGAAAAGCTCGTTAAGATGGGACATATGAGCCCGATTGAACACGCCACTTTCACCTTCGCGGTCGAGGGCATTTCAAGGGCGTGCTCGCACCAGCTTGTCAGGCACAGGCTTGCCTCATACAGCCAGCAGTCGCAGCGTTATGTCAGCGAAGAAGCAGGCTTTGATTATATTATCCCCCCGTCTGTCAGGGATGACAAAGAAATGAAAAAGCTGTTTGTCTCTTTCATGGATGAAGCCCAGAATGCTTATAACAATATGGTCAAGAAATTGAACGACAAAGGGATAAAGGGAGAATCGGCAAATCAGGACGCCCGGTTTATCCTGCCCAACGCCGCTGAGACAAAAATCATGGTGACGATGAACGCGAGGGAATTGCTCCATTTCTTCCACCAGAGATGCTGTAACCGCGCCCAATGGGAAATACGGCAGATGGCGGAGGAAATGCTGAAACTCGTTAAAAAAGCCGCCCCCACCTTATTTTATAAAGCAGGCCCCGGATGCCTTCACACCCCTTGCCCTGAAGGGGATTACTCCTGCGGCAAGATAAAAGAAGTAAGGGCAAAGTATGGATTCCCGCCATCTCGGGCATGACACAACATTGGCCACGATGTCAATGAATCAACACATTATCAACCAATAAATCCACCCTGTTTACTTTCAATTCAACAAGTTACCGGAAGGCATTGAATTTGCTTTAAGATATATCAGGTATTGATTTTCTGATTGCGCTGTTTAATAAATTATCTTTGGGAGGCATGAGCATGCAGGATGAAAGAAGAAGGCATATCCGTTTCGAGGTCCCCCTTGACGTAACTTTCAGGCCGTTGAATGATCAAGCGCCTTATTCAGCCGGGGTTATCAGAAATTTTTCCCGCAGCGGGTGCTGCATTGAATCAGGAGATCCGGAGACGTCTTTAAAGGAAATCCTGGAATTAAAGGTAAGGCATCCCCAAAAAGATATGTTTGTCAACGCAACGGGCGATATCGTATGGAAACGGCCTGTAGGCGGCGGATGGCTGGCCGGCGTCAGGATTCTTGAGATGGACAAAGCAGCCAAAAGCGAGATACTGGACTTTGCTTACGATATCTGGCTGGAAAAAAACCTGAAGCTGAGCCAGGCTTAACTTATTTAAACATAAACATGGAATTCATTCAACGCAGAGCTTTCGAAAGAGTCCCGGTAAATATCAGGGCCAGATTCTATTCTTATAATACAGACTTTTCAGGGACCATCACGAATCTTTCAGAAAACGGGATGTTCATCAGTATGAAGAAAATGATGTTCCCTCTTGATTCAAAGATAGAAATAATCATCCCTCATGAAAAAAAGCTCCTGAAAGTGCCTGTCAGGGTCATCAGGATGACAAAATCAGGAAATGTCTTTAACGGTTTAGGCGTGGAATTACTGGTCATTCACCGGGAATATCTTGAATTCATTAACAGCCTGAAATGTGAAGCAAATGTTAGCTGTTAGTAGGGGCGGGTTTTAAACCAGCCCTTGCCTCTTACCTCTTGCCCCACTTGCCTTTTGCCTTTTGCCCCTTGTATTTTAGATTTATGGCATACGTAATAGCTTTCGCCGGGAAAGGCGGCACGGGTAAAACAACCATTGCCGCCCTTACAATCAGGTACCTTATTGAAAAGAAACGCAAACCGGTGCTCGCTGTCGACGCTGACAGCAACTCCTGCCTCAACGAAGCGCTTGGAGTAACCGTTCACGCGACTATAGGTAAATTACGGGAAGAATCTCTTGCTACCGTCCGCAGCGGCGCTGAAAGACCCGGCGGCATGAGCATGGAGCAGCTTTTTGACTATCAGGTCCAGCAATCTGTGATTGAGGCAAAGGGGTTCGACCTCATGGTAATGGGCAGACCTGAAGGGCCGGGATGTTATTGCGCGGCAAATAACATAATCCGGAAATACACTGACAAGCTCTCCGACAAATATCCTTACGTCGTTATTGATAACGAAGCGGGCATGGAGCATTTAAGCAGGCGCACCACACATAAAGTCGATCTCCTTCTTGTCATCAGCGACCCTACCCAGAAAGGGATCCAGACCGCCAAAAGGATCGACAGCCTCGTTGACGAGCTTGCGCTTGATATAGGCCGGCGCGAGCTGATTGTAAACAGGATATCCGGTGAGAATTTCGACAAGTTAAAAAATGTATCAGGCGGGTTGTCTTTTGAGAACTTCTTCAACGTCCCCGAAGACGACAACATCTTTCACCTCGACCTCGAAGGAAAACCCGTCTTCGCCCTCCCCCCTGATTCAATTGCCGTAAAGACGGTTTTTGGAATACTCGATTCCTGCAGGATACCGTAACGAGTTTTTCCGCATTTATTTAATTTTTTAATTATCAAATAAATGCGTTATTTTTTTAATCTCCTATGTTATAATTTTTAACTTTGCTTCTAAGCTGTTTCTGCTGTCAAAGCAAGACACAACCCCTTAAAGGAGATTAAAGTATGATCATCATCGGTGAAAAAATCAGCGTTATAGCCAAAAAAGTAAGAGAAGCGATGAACAGCCGCGATCCCTTGCCCATACAGGAGCTTGCCATGGCGCAGTGGAAGGCCGGGGCGCATTTTATAGATGTTAATACAGGTCCGGCGGAGGAGAAGGGCGAGGAGTTGATGACATGGATGGTGCAGAGCATCCAGGAAAAAGTCCATGCGCCGCTCTGTCTCGACACTACCAACCCCCAGGCGCTTGAGGCCGGGCTGAAGGCACATAATAATCAATGGGGAAGTCCTCTTATCAACTCGACTTCAAACGACCCCGAACGCTTCATCATGCTTGAGCTTGCCGCAAAATACAACGCGCAGATCATAGCGCTTACTGTCGGTAAAGGCGGTCTGCCGGCAGACGCTGAAGAAAGATGCGCCCTGGCCGCCGAGATTATGGCAAGGGCCGCTGAGTTCGGCGTGCCGCTTGAAAACATCTTCCTCGATCCCCTGATTCTCCAGGTCTGCACCACGCAGGACCAGGCTTTGCATTCTCTCAAGGCCATCAAGATGTTCCAGGAGCTGAACGACCCTCCGATGAAGACGGTGGTCGGGCTCAGCAATATCTCAAACGGCGTCCCAAAGAATATGAGGGGACTCATAGACAGAGTATATTTGACGTTGTTAATGTATGAGGGTCTTACAGCGGCAATCATGAACCCTCTTGATAAAGAGCTTATGGATGCGATGAAAACTACTGACGTGTTTATGGGAAAGACACTGTACGCGCATTCGTATCTGGAAATGTGAATTCAGCTATAAGCTTACAGCTAACAGCCATTAGCTTTTGAGTTTTAATTATTAATCACGGAGGTTGATATGTCATACGTTGTTCCAAAGGAATCTTACAACGGGAAGGTCTTAAGCCTGGATTTCGGAAAAGGCGATAAAGCCGCGGTCATCGGCGGTGAAAACACGCTGCCGTTCCTTTCTTTTGAAGGTGACATTCCTAACCGGCCTGTTGTGGCTTATGAAATTCAGGATTGTCCTCCTGATGATTGGCCCGAAACGGTAAGGAACATGTACAAAGATGTCAGCGGAGACCCTGTTACATGGGCCAAACATTGCCGGAACAATTTAAACGCGAAAGCTGTTGCCCTCAGACTGGTCAGCACGCACCCCGACAGAGATAACCGCTCAGCTGAAGACGCGGCAAAGACAATAAAGGACGTACTGGCGGCTATTGACATACCTCTTATAATTCTCGGCTCCAACCACATTGAAAAAGACGCGGCCGTGCTTGTCGCCGCGGCAGAGGCCGCGAGCGGATATAACTGTATCATCGGCAAGGCCCAGGAAGGAAATTACAAAACAATAGTAGCGGCGGCCCTCGCCCATAATCATAAACTGATCGCCATGTCCGAGCTCGATATCAACCTCGCGAAACAGTTGAACATACTGATAACCCAGATGGGCTTTGACAAGGAAAGGCTTATTACCGACCCGATGTGCTCGGCGCTCGGTTATGGTCTTGAATATACGTATTCGGTCATGGAAAGGATAAGGCTTGCCGGACTGCTCCAGAATGACGCAACCATGCAGCCCCCGATACTCGGTGATGTCGGCATGTATGTCTGGAAGATAAAAGAAGTGTCCGCGCCTGAATCCGACGTCCCGGAATGGGGCTCCATTGAAGAAAGAGGCATTGCATGGGAAGCGGTTACGGCAACATCAATGCTTGTCGCGGGAACAAACCTGCTTATAATGAGACACCCGAAGTCTATAGAGATTGTTGAGAAGACGATAGCGGAACTTTTTTGATTTGAAATTTGAGATTTGAAATTACTTACTGGAGGTAACCAATGGCATTAACCGGAGTTCAGATATTCAAACTTCTCCCGAAAACGAACTGCAAGAAATGCGGGTTCCCCACCTGTCTTGCCTTTGCTATGGCGCTCGCGCAGGGGAAAGCCGACATTGCAAAATGTCCCGACGTTTCAGAGGAATCAAAGAAGGTCCTTGGCGAGGCCTCTGCCCCGCCGATAAGGACCTTCGATCTCGGCTCCGGCGCCAAAGCCGTAAAGGTGGGCGGAGAGACCGTCCTTTTCAGACATGACAAGAAATTCTTTAACCCTTGCGCCCTGGCGATAAACATTAAAGATAATCTGAGTGACGATGAGCTCGCTAAAAAAGCGGCGGAAGCCGCGAACTCGGAAATAGAGCGCGTGGGCCAAAAACTCAGGGTTGACGCCGTATCGGTTGAATACGCCTCAAACAGCAGCGCGCAATACGAAAAAGCCGTAAAACTCGTTGCTGAAAAGGCCCCTGACGCATCCATCATTCTTAATTGTAAAGACGCCGCTGCTGCCGAAGCTGCGGTCAAGGCGGTCGCTGCCAGAAAACCCCTTGTCTACGGCGCGACAAATGAAAACGCCGGGGCCATGGCAAATATCGCGAAGACGCACTCTGTCCCTCTTTGCGCGTGCGCCCAGGGACTTGAGGCCTTAAGCGCGCTGACTGAAAAATTGCAGGGTTTGGGCGTAAACGATATCGTTCTTGATTCCGGCGCGAAATCCGCAAAGGAGATTATCGATCACAACACTCAAATAAGACGCGCCGCCCTGAGAAAAGGTTTTAAGCCCCTTGGTTTCCCTGTTATTAATTTTGTATTAAGAGATAATTCAATACAGGAGGTCTCAATTGCCTCTGTTGCGATAGCAAAATATGCTTCGATCGTTGTCCTGAGCAGCATCGAAAAGTGGAAAAACCTGGCCCTTTTCACATTAAGACAGAACCTGTATACAGACCCGCAGGTACCGATGCAGGTGGAGCAGAAGATTTACAAAGTAGGAGAACCGGACGCTGCCGCTCCGCTTATGATTACGACAAACTTCTCTCTCACATACTTCATAGTATCGGGAGAGGTTGAAAACAGCAAGGTGCCGAGCTTCCTTGCCGTTATGGACTGTGAAGGCCTGTCGGTGCTCACGGCATGGGCGGCAGGTAAATTTACAGCCGCCAAGATATCCCAGTTCATCAAGGACAGCGGGATAGAAAGCCAGGTCAGCCACAAGGAGCTTATAATCCCGGGACAGGTCGCCATCCTTAGCGGGGCGCTTGAGGACAAACTTGAGGGATGGAAGATAACCGTCGGGCCGAGGGAGGCAAACGCCATTCCTACTTTCCTGAAAAGCAGGACGGTGTAGCCGGTTTTTGACAAGAACGGTTCTAATCTGATAATGTTTATAGTGTAATGCGGGGTATCCGAATTCCGCAATGGCAGTATCTATGTAAGGGCGTTTTGCAATACGCCCCTGCGGGCCCCGGGACGGCATAATCAAAAGACAGGATTCTTGGAGCTTCGATGGAGAAGTACAGACAACTCAATATCAAGTTAACGCCCCAGCGCCTTGCTATTCTTGATTATTTGAGAGACAACACTAATCATCCATCGGCGGAAGACATATTCAAGGCCGTGAAAAAAAAATTCCCGACAATGTCCTTTGCAACTGTCTATAACACGCTTGAGACTTTATTGAATAAGGGCGGCATTCACGAGCTGAAGATAGAGACCGGCAAGAAAAGATATGATTATGACGTTACACCCCATCACCATATAATTTGCATTAAATGCAGGAAAATCGTCGATTTGTACAAAGATTACAAGATACCGCTTCCTGATGAAATAACCAGGGAATTTGAATTGATAAATAAAACTGTTGAATTTTACGGTACTTGCCGTAATTGCAAAAAGCGTCATTAATTTCAGAATATAGGTTTACTAATTATTACAGGAGGTTGAAATGTCAAAGATAATAGCCTCTGCCGCCATCAAGGCAGCACACGCGCTCGTTAACAGAGCAGAGGATATGCTTGAAAAGGCAATCGCAGAAAAAGGTAAGGATTTCGTGTTTGAATTCCCTGACACCGCTTTCTATCTTCCGATGATTTACGCGATGACTGCGTTTCCGGTGAAGACGCTTGCCGACATGAAGGTCGCGCTCAGCATGACAAAAGAAATGCTTCACGAGGAGCCGGAGGAAAAGCTCTGGAAACCTTACCTCGGCGAGGCCCTCGATTCAGGGATGGCGACCCTTTTCGCTGAAGAGATTATTCTCGCCTTGAGATACATCAACGGCCTTGAACCCGCTGTCGATGCCGAAACCGGATACGTATATAACGGTTTCATAACCGACACTATTCAGAGAAACCTCGGCATCCAGCTTGTCGACGGCAGGATGCCCGGTTTTGCCGCCATCATCGGAGCAGCCCCTGATGAAGATACCGCGGTCAAGATCGTCAGAGAGTTGCAGGAAAAGAATATACTTATTTTTCTTTCAGGCCAGGCAAAAGACAAAAACGGCGAAGTCACAAGCGTCACCAGACAACTCCTGAGAAAGAATGTGGCCCTGGGCTGGGAGACATATATTGTCCCCCTCGGACCCGATACTGAACATACACTCTACGCCCTTGACTGGGCGATAAGGGCGTCGCTCATATTCGGCGGTAAAAAGCCCGGCGATTACAAAGAGCACCTCAAATATCAGAAAGACAGGGTCTTCGCGTTCGCGCTCGTGCTGGGCGAGCTTGACGACACCAAATGGTCTACCGGCGCGGGAGCGATAAACATGGGCTTCCCTGCCGTATGCGATACGGACGTGCCTGTAATCCATCCCACAGGCGTTTGCACTTATGAACATGTGGACAAGGAATTTGATCACAGCAAGATCGTCCAGAAAGTAATCGAGGTAAGGGGTCTCAAGGTTACCGTTGAAAAACCGCCGATCCCGGTCTCATACGGCCCCGCGTTTGAGGGCGAGAGGATAAGGAAAGAAGACATGTTCGTAGAGTTCGGCGGACAGCGCTCACCGGCCTTTGAATGGGTGAGGACCAAAGAGCTGCACGAGATCGAAGACGGCAAGGTGATCATTGTCGGCACGGATGTTGAAGAAAGGTTTAAAAAAGGCGGTGTAATGCCTATGGCTGTTGTCATCGATGTCGCCGGCAGAAAGATGCAGAAAGATTTCGAGGCGATCATAGAGAGAAAACTCCATCACAATATCAATGAGGCCCAGGGACTCTGGCACATGGGACAGCGCGACATCGTGTGGATGAGGATCAGCAACCAGGCATATAAAGACGGGATAACGCTGGAGCACCTCGGAGTCATACACAACGTAATGACGCATAACAGGTTCAAATCGATTGTCGATAAGGTACAGGTAACGCTTTATGTAGATGAAAAGGACGTGCTCGGGCTCCAGGATGAAGCGCGGAAGGTATATAAGGAAAGGGACCACAGGCTTGCCGGTCTGACGGACGAATCTGTAGACACCTTCTATTCCTGCCTGCTGTGTCAGTCCTTTGCCCCCTCGCATGTTTGCGTCATAAGCCCGGAGCGTCTCGGCCTTTGCGGCGCGTATAACTGGCTCGACACGAGGGCGGCGTTTGAAATCGACCCGACCGGGGGCAACCAGCCGATTTTAAAAGGCGAGGCCATGGACGCAACAAAAGGCAGATGGGCCGGGGTCGACAGCTATCTGAAAAGCAATTCCGCGGGCGCTGTAGAATCGTTGAACCTCTACACAATAATGGACAATCCCATGACGTCCTGCGGCTGCTTTGAATGCATAGTCGCGATTATTCCCGAAGCCAATGGTGTAATGCTCGTGCAGAGAGGCCACACCGGGATGACCCCCGCGGGCATGAAGTTTTCCACGCTTGCCGGAACAGTCGGCGGCGGCACACAGAACCCCGGCTTCATGGGGATTGGAGTAAACTTTATTACGAGCAAAAAATTCCTTTTCGCAGACGGCGGCATTAAAAGGATCGTTTGGATGACCAAGAACCTGAAAGAGAGGATCGGGGAAGACTTCAAAAAGAGGGCCGCAGAGGAAGGGGTACCCGATTTACTTGATAAGATTGCAGATGAAACAGTAGGAGAAGATTCTGAAAAAATCATGGAGTTCCTTGCAGGCGTCGGACACCCCGCGCTTGAAATGGACCCGATGTTTTAAGGCAGTTGAAGAGTTTGAGAGTTAAGGAGTTCAGGAGTTAACTCCACAACTCTATAACTCCGCAACTCATTAACTAATTTTGGAGGATAAATGGACAAGGTAATGAAAAGCGCGGATATATCAGCGGAGAGAATACTCGAATGGGGTGAGGAGCGTAAAATAGATACCTGTTTTGAGCGGGCTGAAAAACTGAAGCCCTGCCCTATCGGCGAAACAGGGGCCTGCTGCAAAGTATGCCACATGGGGCCGTGCAGGCTTGTCGGCAAAAACGCGGAAGAAGAAGGACGCGGAGTTTGCGGAGCGCAGCTTCCTACAATCGCGGCAAGAAACCTGGTCCGGATGATCGCCGGCGGGACCGCGGCGCACTCCGACCACGCGCGCGACATGGCGATGACCCTGCTGGCCGCCGCAACCGGTGAAGCGAAAGATTTCAAAATCACGGACGTAAAAAAACTCTACCGGGTCGCCGATATCATCGGGATTGAATTTGAAGGAAGGCCCGTCAATGATGTCGCGAAAGACGTGGCCCTTAAATTCATAGAAGATTTCGGCAGGCAAAACGGTGAAATCAACTATGCAAAAAGGGCCCCGAAAAAGACCCTGGAGAGATGGAGGAAATGGGGCATCGTGCCCCGCGGCATCGACAGGGAAGTTGTTGAGGCCATGCACCGCACGAGCGTCGGCGTGGACCACGACCCGGACCACCTGCTGACACACGGATTAAAGACCGCTCTGGCCGACGGCTGGGGCGGCTGTATGGTTTCAACTGATATAACCGACATCCTCTTCGGAACTCCGAGGCCGGTCAAGGCTGAAGCGAGCTTCGGTATCTTCAAAGAAGATGAAGTCAACCTTGTCGTTCATGGTCATGAACCCACGCTCGCTGAAATAATCGTTGATGTTACATATGATCCGAAAATAATTGAATATGCGAAGTCCAGGGGCGCAAAAGGGATAAACCTCGGAGGCATGTGCTGTACCGCGAATGAAGTCCTGATGAGGCACGGCATACCGACAGCCGGCGGTTTTACAAACCAGGAGCTCGGCATAATGACAGGGCTCGTTGATGCATTAACAGTTGACGTTCAATGCATCATGCCTGCGATTGCCGAGCTGTCAAAAAAATTCCATACAAAGATAATCACAACAAGCAGAAAAGCTATGATACCCGGCGCGGTGCATGTTGAATATGACGAACACAATGCGCGTGAAATAGCGGAGAAGATCGTGAGAATGGCTATCGACAATTATCCGAACAGGACCAAACAGGGGAGCCATATCACTGATAAATTCCCCGTCATCGCGGGTTTCTCGCATGAATACATTGAATATATGCAGGGTGGCAGATGGCGCGGTTCCTTCAGGCCGCTGAATGACGCAATAATGGCAGGAAGGATCCGGGGTGTTGTCGGTCTCGCGGGATGTGATAATCCAAGAGTGCCGTCCCAGGGACTCCACAGATATCTTGCGATCGAATTGATAAAAAATGACGTATTAATCGTCTCAACGGGCTGCGGTTCCGCCGCATGCGGCACCGCGGGGTACCTTACACCTGAAATGGCGCTGGAAAATGCAGGTCCCGGACTTAGAGAGGTTTGTGAGGCGATTGGAATACCGCCGATCCTGCATCTCGGGGCATGTGTGGATAATTCAAGAATCTTAACGATTGCAACCGCAATGGCTGCAGAGGGTGGACTTTCAGATGAAATCGGCGGCATGCCGGCAGTAGGCATAGCGCCGGAATGGATGTCTGAAAAGGCCATCGCGATCGGCTGTTATTTCGCGGCGTCAGGCGTTCCGGTAATTTTCGGAGGCGAATCCCCTGTCGGAGCGAGCAAGGAAGTAACAAAAATCATGACTGAAGTCTGGTTTGAAAGGTTTATGGGCGCGCTCCATTTTGAACCGGACCCTGAAAAGATGCTCGCTATGACTCTTGATTACATTGATAAGGCGCGCGCAAATCTGAAACTCAGGAAATACGAGCCGGGCAAATTCGGGGCCGAAAGGGTCCTCATGGATATGGCTGCAAGAAGAGAGATCGAAAGGGCGGCAGCGCCTCACGCGGGCGTCGGAGGTATAAATGAGTCTGAAAACTGATGAAATTATCGGGCACGTTGGCGGCGTATTAGAGGAGGGCCAGAAGAAAAGGGGGATATTGATCCACGCCTTTCAGAAGATACAGGAAGAGCATAATTATCTTCCTGAAGAAGAGCTGAGGAACTTGTCAAAGAATCTCGAAATCCCGCTTGCTGACGTTTACAGCACCGCCACTTTCTACAAACAGTTTTACTTCACGCCCCGCGGCAGGAAGATAATCAGGGTATGCACCGGCACGGCCTGTCACGTGAGAGGCGCTTCAAAGGTCCTCAACAAGATCAAGGACGAATTCAATATTGAGGAAGGCGAGACGACCCCTGACCTTGCTATGACGCTTGAGACTGTAGGCTGCATCGGCTGCTGCGGCCTCGCGCCGGTGGCCACGATAAACGAAGACATAGTCGGCGAGATAGACGCCAAAAAGGTTGAAGAGGTTATTGAGGTGATAAAAGGTGAATAACATGAACAAACTTAACAGCGTAAACGAGCTTACGGAGTACAGGAAGAAACTCAAAGCCGAGACGTTCAGGCCTGACAGGCTGAGGGCGAGGGTCTGCTGCGGCACCGCCTGCACGGCAACAGGCGCCCATCAGGTCATCGACGCCTTTAAAAAAGAATCCTCTCAGTCCGGGATAGATCTGGAAATCGTCAAGACCGGATGTCAGGGGATATGTCAGAAAGGGCCTGTCTTAAAAGTTGAGCCCATGGACATTTTCTATCAGCGGACCAAACCCGCGAGCGTCCCGTGGATAATGAGTTATTCGATCCTGGGAAGCATGCCTTACAGGCAAGGACTTTACAGGGACAGCTTCCTCAGCGAACCTGTGCCGGTAATGACCGACGTCCCATTTTACAAGAAACAGATAAGGATAGCGCTGAGAAACAACGGCAAGATCGACCCCTGCAACATAAGCCATTATATCGCGGTCGGCGGGTACGCGGCGCTCGGAAAGGCGCTTTCAGACATGACGCCGGACACGGTGCTTGCTGAAGTTGATAAGGCAAATCTCAGAGGAAGGGGCGGCGCCGGATTCCCCGCTGGAAAGAAATGGAAGCATACCAAATCCGCCTCAGGCAATATAAAATTCGTAATCGCAAACGGCGACGAGGGCGACCCCGGGGCCTTCATGGACAGGTCCATCATGGAGGGCGACCCGCACAGTCTTCTTGAAGGAATGGCATTGTGCGCGTACGCGATAAACGCGCAATATGGAATCATATACGTCAGGCATGAATATCCCCTCGCGGTCAAAAACCTCGGGATAGCGATAAAGCAGGCTGAAGAATTAGGGCTGCTCGGCAAAAATATCCTCGGCAGCGATTTCAGCTTCACTATCGACATCAGGGAAGGCGCGGGCGCGTTTGTATGCGGTGAATCCACCGCGCTTGTGGCGTCAATAGAAGGGGAAAGGGGGTTCCCGAGACCGCGACCTCCGAGACTTTCAGAGCATGGGGGCGGGGCCTGGGGTTATCCGACCAACCTCAACAACATTGAAACTTACGCGTGTGTTCCGGTGATTGTTGAGAAAGGCTCTGACTTCTTCCTTTCAATCGGCACAAAGACTTCCCCCGGCACAAAGGTCTTCGCCCTCACAGGGAAAGTCAAAAACACCGGGCTTGTCGAAGTCCCCATGGGAATAACTCTGAGGGAAATAATCTACGACATCGGCGGCGGAATTTTAGGAGATAAAAAATTCAAGGCTGTTCAGACAGGCGGCCCTTCCGGCGGCTGCATCCCTCCTGAACATCTGGACCTGCCGGTAGACTTCGATTCATTGGCGTCCGTCGGCTCCATGATGGGTTCGGGCGGTATGGTCGTCATGGATGAAGACACCTGCATGGTAGACGTGGCAAAATTCTTTCTCTCGTTCACACAGTCCGAGTCCTGCGGCAAGTGTCCTCCATGCAGGATCGGCACCTACCAGATGCTTGAGATACTGAAGAGAATAACATCCGGACAGGGACAGGACGGCGACATCGAGAGACTTGAGGATTTAGGCAGAAAGATCGTCAAAGGCTCGCTCTGCGGTCTTGGAAACAGCGCGCCGAACCCCGTGCTTACGACCATTAAATATTTCAGGGAAGAATACGAGGAGCACATCAAAGACAAATACTGCCGCGCGAAAATATGCAGTGGTCTCGGCATCTTCAGGATAGAACATGATGAATGCTTCCTCTGCGGTCTCTGCAAACAGGCCTGCGCCTTCGGAGCGGTAAAGGAGTCAAGGAATAAATTCTTCATCGACCAGGACTACTGCACGAAATGCAAGGCGTGTTATACCGCCTGCCCGATCGGCGCGGTCAGGATAGAGAAGCAGAAAAGACAGGGTTTGGAGGTTAAATGACGGAACAAACAGAAAAAAAACTCGATGACATAAAAAAAGAGGCTGACCGGAAAAACTGTCCTGTACAGAAGTCGCTTTATTTCATTGACGAATTCCTTTCCGGCCCCATGTGCGGGAAATGCTTTCCCTGTTCTTTTGGAAGCTACGAGGCAAGGGTAAGGCTAAGGAGGCTGGCAGGCGGGACCGGTTCGGAAGAAGACGTTGCCGCGGTAAAAAGGATAGCTTCAAATATGTCTGAAGCCTCGATGTGCAAAAAAGGGAAAGACACCGCTAAATACATACTCGAACATATAGATTCAAAAGAGTTCGCAGAACATGTCTCAGGGGTCTGCGCCCGGAATGAATGTATGGAATATTTCAAATATGTCATCGTGCCGGACAAATGCGACATGTGCGGCATCTGTCTGGATGTCTGCAAGGATAACGCTATTACCGGAGAGAAGAAGAAATCCTATTTGTCCGGCTACCGTCCTTTTGAAATAGCGCAGAAGAGGTGCTCAAAATGCGGTAAATGCGTAACGGTCTGCCCGACAGGGGCGATTGTGGTTGTGAATGTGAAGGAAAGAGAGACGGCGGGAGTTTAAGAAAAGAATAGGTCTTAGATGACCAATAAGACATATAGGGAGGAACAATGTCCAAAACAGTTTCTTTAAAAATAGACGCTAAAGAGGTAAAGGTCCCTGAAGGGACCAATCTGATCGATGCCGCGGAATCAGCGGGGATACACATCCCTAACCTTTGTTATCTTAAGGGCACGAGAAGCATCGGAGCGTGCAGGATGTGCCTTGTCGAGGTTGAAGGCGCTAAAGGCCATTCGGTCGGCTGCATCACGAAAGTTAAAGAAGGGATGAACGTCAAGACAACCACCCCCCAGATTGAGGAGATGCGGAAATTCATCCTCGACCTTGTGCTCTCGATGCATCCGCTGGACTGCATGACCTGCACCAAGGCCGGTGTATGCACCCTCCAGCAGTACGCGTATGACCAGGGCATAAAGGAATCCAATTTTACGAGAAAAAAATTCGGGTATCCGGTCGACGCCGCGAACCCTTTCATCAAGAGAGACCCTGATTATTGCATACTCTGCGCGAGGTGCGTGCGGGTCTGCAAGGAACAGGGGACAAACGTGCTCGACTTCATGGGCAGGGGCGTCGGCGCAAAAGTCGTCACCGCCATGGACAAACCCCTCCAGGAATCCGGCTGCACCTTCTGCGGAAGCTGTGTGGACGCGTGTCCGGTCAACGCCCTGCTCGAAGCGGACCGCTGGAGAAAAGGCAGGGAATGGGACTACACAAAGACAAAGTCGGCATGCCTCTCCTGTGGAAACGGCTGCGATATCACAGTCAGCACAAAAGACGGCGGCCTTGTAAAAATAAATTCAGGGGGCGAGGAAGGCTCTGCTGAAAAATACATATGCGCAATCGGCCGGTTCGGGTTCGATGCCGTTTCCTCGGACGCGAGGGTCACTGTCCCGATGGTCAGGGTAAACGGGGAGCTGAAGGAAGCTGCGTGGAAAGAAGCGCTGGACCTTGCCTCTGAAAAATTAAAAGCGGCAGCCGGCAGCACAGGGATCATAAGCACGGCGGGAATCCTCAATCAGGACGCCTTTGTGCTTTCAAAATTCGCGTCCGATGTCGTGAGGACAAAAAATGTTGATACCACCGCAAGTCTTTACGCGGAGGCTGATTCCATGAAATTCTCCGATTCAGCGGATATGGATTCTGCTGACGTTATTGTTTTAGCGGGTCTGAATCCGTCGCAATGGGAAAGGGTCCTGCCCGCGCTTGACGCGTCAACCAGAAGGAGAGTTGCGAGGGGCGCCAAACTCGTTGTGATAAATTCCGGTGAGACAAGGGCTTCCTCAGTCGCGACAGTCAACATAGCCGCTGATGAAGCGTCAGCGTTTGCTCAAATCTCGAAGGCGCTAATCTCAAAAGGCAAAAAAGCGGACAACGCGCTTGCATCCGCTGTTTCCGGGCTTACAGTACCGGAAGACGCGGAAAAGGCGGCAGCCTTATTGGCTGAGGCTAAATCTCCTGTTATATTCTGCCACCCCTCCCTCTTCAATGCGGCAAGAAACATTTCTCTCTTAACTGACATTAAGGTTGTAGCCGTGCCGTTTGAGGCAAACGCGAGGGGCGTCGTTTCTCTTGGACTTACCACCGAAGGGAAGACCTACAATGAAATGGTTTCGGGAGGTTTGAATGTCCTGTACGCGGTCGGCGAAGTCCCGGTTACAAAACGGCCGGATGTGAAATTCCTTATTGTCCAGACCTCGTACATGACAGAGCTCGCGAAACAGGCGGACGTCATACTGCCTGCCTCAACATGCCTTGAATCTGAAGGCACGATAATCAACTACCTCGGCAAGGTCAAAGAAGTTGAAAAAGCGGTTGAACCCGCGGGCGAATCAAAACAGCACAAGAATATATTGATTGAGCTTTCAAAAATTATGGGAAACCCGATAAAGGAATCAGCAGCCAAGATGAAGAGCGCGTTCCAGGTCAAGGAGAAACCGGCATTTAAACCCTTCGAAAAGAAACAGGGGCTTGATATTGATCCGTCTGAATTTAACGACGCCGTCAATAAATCCGTAATCTATTCTTCACGGCTTGCCTGGCTGAAAGAAGTAATGACAGAGGCGTAGAGTTGTAGGGTGGCCCACATCCTCGTTGACGGTTACAACCTCATCGGCATCGCCCACAAAGACCTTGAAAAAGAGCGCGATGGCCTGGTCCGGAAACTTTATGAATATTCAACGGCAAAAGGTCATCACGTCACATTAGTTTTTGACGGCTGGAAAAACGGGCAGAAGGACGAGACAAAAACAGTCATGGGAAACCTGACCGTTATCTATTCGAGGCTCGGGGAAAACGCGGATACGGTCATCAGGGAGATATTATCCGCTGCGACAAAACCCTGGATTGTCGTAAGCTCGGACCGGGAGATTTCCGGTTTCGCTGAAAGAAAAGACTTCGCCGCCGTTACCTCTAATGAATTTGAAAGGAAGCTTGATAACGATGAGGATTTCGAACGCGCCCCTGTCCTGCGTAAAGGCATTTCCGGAAGGTTGTCAAAAAAGGGGAAAAGAAAAATCCAGGCGCTAAAAAAATTGTAGGGGCAACTTACCCCGCCCTACTCTTCAAGAAACCTGTTCAGGGAAACAACCTTTATTGATATCCTGCCGTCAGAAGATTTGACCATGCCCCTTTTCTGAAACTTGCTCATGGTCCTGATGCATGTCTCAACCGTTGTCCCGACCATTTCGGCTATCTCCTGGCGGGTCAACGGAAAGTCTATCTTCCTGAACCCGTTGTCGTCGATCCCTACTTTTTCCGAAAGCTTCAGCAGGAGAGAGGCGATCCTCTTCTCGACCCTTTCCGTCGCGATATTCTTCAGCATTTCATGGGCGTCTCTCAGCTTGTCGCTGAAGTACCTGACTATCTCAAGCTTCAGGATCGGATATTCTTCCATGATCTTCAGCAGGTTCTGACGGCTTATACGCACGGCCGTTGTGGACTCCATCGCCTGTGCGGACGCGGGATAAGGTTTCTTGTCCAGCACGGCTACCCCTCCGAAGATGTCCCCGGGCGACATAATCTCCAGGATGATGTCTTTCCCCATCATGGTGTGCTTCAGGATTTTCACATTGCCTTCAGCGACAATGTAGAAGCTGTCGGACGGGTCCCCCTCGGTAAAAACCGTTTCGTTGTTCCTGAACGTGAGGTTCTCGAAAAGAGGGGTTATCTTCTTTATTTCCGTTTCCGTGAGAGGAGAGAATATCTCGCTCTTCTTCAGTATCTCGGAAATCTTATGGCCGGTTACAGGAGATTTCTTCATAAGCCTGGGTTCAATATAACTTTATAATTGTGCAATTATAGCATATTTTACCCGCTCCGCATGATTATTTTAATCGATTTGAAAACAAAAAAAATCCTCCTCCCTTTCAGGAGGAGGATATTTGAGGGGGGGTAATGACCTTTAATTACAATTTCAGCTTCGCGATCTCCTTTGTCAGGAGCGTGGCCTTTTTTGAGTCCATCATCCCTATTACAAGTCCAGCCTTTTTACTTTCCATTTTCAGCAGTATCTGGACCGCTGTCCCGTTATCAAGCCCGCCGAGCCTTGTCGCCGCGTCTTCCGGCGCCATGGCCTCATACGCCTTTGCCACATGCCTTAACCTTTTGTTCCCGGTTTCCTCCACCTGCTGCAGCGATTTTTCTATCTGCTGGAGAAGGCCGGAATACTTGGCGATGTCTTCCTCGACTTCCTTCTTCAACACCTTCAGTCTTACGGTTTCCTGTCTGATAACCTCTTCCTTTTTTGCCAGTTCAAGCTTCTGTTTTTCAACTGACGGCTCCACGCTCTCCTGGGCCTGTGCCGTAAGCGCCGACAAAAGGACCATCATAATGCAAACAAATATTCTTTTCATCGCAACCTCCTTGAAAGCGCGAAAAAATCATTTTCTTTCTGTTCCACGTCCAGCCGTTCCTTGTGTTCCTTCCTGACAGCCTTGTTATTAAGCAGCTCAAACACCTTTTTGTCCTTGTGGGCGGTCACAAGGTTATCTTTCTGATGCGCCAGCTCACTCATGCATTGGGCATGGACTTGTTTCTGTTCGTTTATTTTCCCGTTGATGCGCGAGAAATAATCGTAACAGGAAATGAGATTGTTTATGTCCAGCGCGCCCTCATCATGTTTCTCGCTGAAATACCTGAACGTATCGAGGTAATCCTGTTCAAGGGACTGGAGCTTTGATTTTTCCTCATCCGCCCTGTCGGAGGCCTTTTTCACTTCAAGTTCAACCTCCCTTTTCCTGTTATCTTTCAGCTTCAGTATTTTTGCTATCGTCCTGTTTTTACGCATTTCCCTTCTCCATTTCATTAAAAATAAAATATAAGCTTTGTACGCTGTCCGCGAAATCTATATGCGACTTCATATCCTGCCGGAGATAACTCTTTAACCTGTCAATAAGCCTGATGGAATAATCGACCTTGAAGTTCGAACCGTGCTTGTAAGCGCCGAGATTTATCATGTCCTCGAACTTCTTGTATATCGACAGGGCCTCAATAAACTTTCCGGCATACTCTCTGTGCCTTTCATCAATGATATGCGGCATTACCCGGCTGATCGACTGCAGAACGTCAATACAGGGATAATGGTTTTCCATCGCGAGCTCTCTCGAAAGCACGATGTGTCCGTCAAGGATGGACCTTGACATGTCCGCAACGGGTTCGAGCATGTCATCCCCCTCCACAAGTATCGTATAAAGCCCCGTTATGCTGCCCCTCCCTTCAGAGGTCCCCACTTTTTCGAGCAGCTTTGGAAGGAGGGCAAAAACCGAAGGCGTGTATCCCCTTGTGGTGGGGGGTTCTCCGACGGCAAGACCTATCTCTCTCTGGGCCATCGCGACACGCGTCAGCGAGTCCATGAGGAGCAGGACGTCGCTTCCCCTGCTTCTGAAATAGTCGGCGATGGCGGTAGCGGTAAAAGCGCCCCTCACCTTGGCGAGCGGCGTCTGCTCCGATGTCGATACGACAACAACAGACTTGGCCAACCCCTCTTCCCCGAGATTTTTTTCGACAAATTCCCTGACCTCGCGGCTCCTTTCCCCGATGAGCGCTATTACGTTTACAGGGGCCTCCGAATATTTGGCTATCATACCGAGGAGAACGCTTTTCCCGACGCCGGAGCCCGCCATTATCCCTACCCTCTGCCCCTTTCCGCAGGTCAGCAGTCCGTTTATGGACCTGACGCCCACGTCTATCTGTTCGTCGATCGTCTGTTTCCTGAGCGGATTAATTGAGGTTGAAAAAAGGGGATAGTCTACGCCTTCAACAGGCCCCCCGCCGTCTATCGCGTTTCCGGCGGCGTCTATCACCCTCCCTATAAGCTTATCGCCGACCCTGACTGAGATGTTTTTCCCGAGAGGCAGAACCCTGCTGCCGTGTCTTATGCCGGACACCTCCCCGGTGGCCATAAGAATAACCTTCCCTTCCTTAAACCCGACAACTTCCGCGTCTACCGGGGGGGCGCTGTCGGAATAAATCCTGCATGCCTCTCCGATGCTTACGTCGATCCCGGTCGCCTTGATAGTGAGTCCGGTTATCTCTATAATCCTCCCGTAGACTTTGAGCGGCTCGGAGTCTTCAACTGCGCTTATGTATGGGCCAAGGTCAAGGCTAATCATCCTTCATCTCTTCCATGATATTCGATAATAAAGAATCGATATCCGTTACTACTTCTTCTATATCGCTTATTACCAGAGGTCCCGTAACCGGTATATTTGAATTGACGTCAAAAACCAGATCGGAATGCATATCGAGCAGCCCCTGATTGTTTTTGGTGAACAGTTCATGGAGCGCGGGATTTATCCGGACCGTTATGGTCCCTCTCCTCTGCAGCTTTTTCAGGGCCTCTTTTACCATAGTCACAATAATTTCAGGCCTCGTGTTCACTTCTTCAATTATTATCTTCCTGGCTATAGCGGTCGAGAGCTGCACGACCTGACTTTCAAGGGTTTTGATCATGCTTTCCTTAAACTCCGTTATCTCTTCAATTATCTTTTCAAGCCGTTCCGTCAGGAGCAGCGCTTTATGTTCTCCCTCCGCATATCCCGCCCTCTCGCCTGAGGCGAACCCCTCCTCGTATGCCTGCCTCTGGATTTCTTCCGGCCCGGCCCGCAGGCCCCCGCCGGGTCTCTCCACTTCAAGGACCGGCATGGTGAAAAGGACCGCGTCGCTCCGCTTCAGGATTCTGCTGTTAGACAAATTCCTCCTTGCCTCTGCCCGCGATGACTATTTTGCCTTCCTCATCGAGTTTTCTCGCGATCTTTACAATATTCTGCTGGGCTTTTTCAACGTCGGACACCTTCACAGGGCCCCTTGCTTCCATCTCATCTTTCAGTATCTGGACCGCTCTCTGCGACATGTTCTTGAAAATCTTCTGCTTGAAGGTATCGGACGCGGTCTTCAGGGCCAGCGTCAGGTCCTCGGTGCTGATCTCTTTCAGGATGAGCTGTATCCCCCTGTCGTCCACTTTCTCAAGGTCGTCGAACACGAGCATCAGTTCTCTTATGGAATCCGCCATCGGCGCGCTTTGTCCTTCTATTTTTTCGAGAATATTCTGTTCAGTGCCTCTTTCACAATGGTTTAAAATCTCGGCGATTGCTTTTGTGCCCTGGAAGCTTTTCCCCTGGCTGACCTTTCCCATGTCCAGGGAAACTTTTAATACCGCCTCGATTTCTTCCAGCGCGCTGTCGGGTATCCTCTCGGTCGTCGCCACTCTCACGGCAATGTCGCCCCTGATGTTTTCCGGCAGGGTCTCCATTACCGCCGCTGCCTGTTCTGCTTCAAGAAGACATAATATTAAAGCGATGGTCTGGGGATGCTCCATGACAAGGAAGCTTGAAAGGGTCTTGGGGTTCACCCATTTCAGTGAATCCAGCGGGCTTTCCTTTGAGACCATCTCGAGGATCTTCTCGGCGCTCTCATTCCCAAGCCCCCTTGTGAGTATCTTTTTTACGTAGTCCTCTCCGCCTACCTGGAAGATATCGCCGCTCCTGACCTTTTCCATTGTCTCCAGAAAAACGCTCTCGATCTGGTTTTTGTCGCTCTTTTTCGCGCGCGCCATAAATGACGTAATCTTTCCGATTACATCAGGTTCCAGCCCCCTCAGTATCTGGGCCGCGGTCTCCTCGCCTACCGCGCTCAGGAATATCGCCGCTTTTTCATAGCCGCTCATATTCATTTATTCTTCTTTTACCCATCCTTTTACCATGTCCGCCGCCCGCTGCGGGTTCTTGTTGGCCCATTCAATGACCTGTCTGTCAAGCGGTATTTCTTTGGGCTGTGTATAGTCCGACTCAAGCTCGTTCCCTGCCGCGGAAGCAAGCGGCTGTCTCCTGCCCTGCGGGGCCATGGAAAGTGTTTTGATCAGCGGGCGCACGACGATAAGGAAAAACAGCAGCGCGACCGCCGCGGGCACAAGGTATTTCAGGACATTGAGGATAACGGGAAGATATTCTTTCGGCGCCTCTTCCATATTTTCCGCCTCCATCTCTTTAAACGGCATTACTTTTACGCTGATCTCGTCTCCCCTGTCCGCGGTAAAACCCACCGTTTTCCTGACGATATCTTCAAAGAACCTCACATCATCCTCCGAACGCTTGATGTACTGCTTCGCGTCTTCCCCGGAAGTTTCCTGCGAAGAAAGCACGCCGTCAATCAGCAACGCGACCGTCAGTCTTTCGAGAGAGACCGGAGATTCCACTACCCGGGTCACTGTCTTGCTGGTCTCATAGTTTATAGTCTCATCCTGCTTCTGTGAAGATTGCGACTGCGATGAGACCCGCTGCTGTCCGGCGCTGCCGGGCAGATTCGACGCGACTCCCGGGACCCCGGCGGGCGCGGCGGATGTCGATTTTTCCATACTCTTCTGCTCGCTTCTCACAACGACCCCTTCAGGGTCGAATTTTTCTTCTGTCCTTTCGCTCTTTGTAAAATCGAAGGTCGCCGACACTTTTGCCTTTACCCTGCCCCTTCCGGCAACCGGCTCGAGAATGCTTATGATCTTGGAAGCCGTGTTCATTTCAAAGCTGTGCTGATATTCCATTTGCGACCCGCTGAGACCCAGCATGCCGTCGCCTTTCGGTTTCTGCAGCAGCTCCCCCTTATTGTCGACAACGGTAACGCTTTCAGGGCTAAGGCCTTCAACGCTGCTTGCCACAAGATGGATTATTCCGTCCACTTCGCTGCTGCTGAGCTTTCTCCCCTGCCTGAGCGATATGAATATCGCCGCGGTGGGGTCCTGCCTGTTTTCCTGCAGCACGAACAGCGATCTGTCCGGAACAACCAGATGCACCCTGCACTGCTGGACGCCCGCGAGAGACCGTATGGTCCTTGACAGCTCTCCTTCAAGCGCCCTCCTGTAATTAAGTTTCTGCACAAATTCGCTTGTAGTAAAATTCGTATTGTCGAAAATTTCAAAACCCACTCCCCCGCCCTGGGGAAGCCCCTGCGACGCAAGCTGAAGCCTTATGTCATAAACCTTGTCTGAGGCCACGAGTATGGCCCCCCCGGCCCCGGCCTTATAAGGTATCTTCTTTTCCTGTAATTCCTGGATTATCCTGCCGGTGTCCTCCTCAGACAGGTTGGCATATAAGACCTGATAATCGACCCTCTGCATCCATGAAAACAGGAGCAGTATGCCGGCAACGCTTATAACCAGCGCCGCCAGCGCCGAGGTCTTTTTACCCGCGGGCCAGAGTTTCAGGTTCTGAATGATATTGTCGATAGCCGCCATGTTCTCCTCTCTTCAGCTTACAGCAATTAGCTATAAGCTATGCAATTTATAATCAGGCCCCGGTTATTTGCTCACAGCTTACAGCTAATAACTTATAGCTGATTTTACACCGGCATCCTCATGATTTCCTCATACGTGCTTATCAGCTTGTTCCTTATCTCCACCATCAATTGGAACGACATATCGGCCTTTTCAACGGCAAGGATCGCGCTCGTGACGTCGCCGCCGTTTGCCAGCTCGCCTATCGCCTTGTCGGCCTCGTTCTGCACCTGCGAGACCTTGCTTATTGCCTCATTGATGACATCGTCAAAACTGTTTCCCGAAATATTCCGGGCCGATGAATTATTCTGATTAATGTTGTTTGTGTTGATTGCGCTGCCGATGCTTTTAACAGGTATATCAGCCATCATACCCTCCCAAGCTCAAGCGCCTTCTGAAACATCCCTTTTGAGACATTGAAGGCCCTGACATTTGCTTCATAGGCGCGTAACGCCATCATCATATTCACCATCTCTTCAATAACGTTTATATTCGGCATGCTGACATAGCCGTTTTCATCGGCGTCAGGGTGCCCCGGGTCGTAAACTGTTATCGGCGGCTTGTTATCCTCCACGATTTCCCTTACCCTTACCCCTTCAAGTTTCCCGGAAGGTTTTGAGTTGATAGGCAGAGTTGAAAAAACGACGTCTTTTCTTATATAAGGACCTCCGGCTTCAGTCTTTGTCGTCTGCGCGTTTGCCATGTTGGAGGCTATAGTATTCATCCTCACCCTCTGCGCCTCAAGCGCCGTGGCGCTTACTTTGAAAATATCCATAAATTATTACCTCCGGCTTATCGCTGTTTTAAACATTCTTACTTTTGTCGACAGAATAGTGACCGCGGTATCATGAAGCAGGGCGTTCTCCGTCATCTTTGCGACTTCGACATTCAACTCCACGTTATTCTGATCTTCCCACGAAAGAGTATCTTCCACCTTTGTCTTTCCGCTCACCGTGCCTGACCCGGCCCCTCCGATGTGTTTTGCGTCTGTTGTAAGGAGCTTCATCTCTTTCCCGAGGAGATTGCCGAATTTTACATCTTTTGCCTTATAACCCGGGGTATCGGCATTGGCAATATTGGACGCTATTACCTTCTGTTTTATACCGGTTGCCTGCACTATCTTATTCAGAATATTAAATCCCTTGTCCATTTTTCCTCCACGCCTTTGTTATCAAGAACTGTGCCATTCATGAAGGCTAAAGGCTAAAGGGTTAAGGATGAAAAAATACCTTTAAATTCCAACGAGATCCCTCTGTCTCCAGCCTTTTCCCCCATCCTTCCGCCCTTCACCTTGCGTTTTTCCCCCCCCCATATGTCAATTTTTTTACACCACAGGAAAATTTTTCCCGTTCTCCTGGAGCTTGTTCCTTATCGTTCTTACACTGACGCCCAATATCCTTGCGGCCCTGGTTTTGTTCCCATTTGTTTCTTCGAGGGTCCTGTGGATCAGGTCCATTTCCATTTCCTTCAGGCTCCCGTTTACAGCGCTGCTGAACTGCGAGTTCCCTTCAAGCATAAAATCGTCAACTCCGATCAGGTCCGACTTCGCGATAAGGACAGACCGGTGGACTGTGTTTTCCAGCTCGCGTATGTTCCCTTTCCAGGGGCTCGAAGCAAGCAGGTCCGCGGCCTCTTTTGTAAAACCCCTGATCGTTTTGTTCATCTGCGCAGAGAATTTTTGAGCAAAATGCTCCGAAAGCAGCAGTATGTCTTCAGACCTCTCTCTGAGCGGAGGCAGTTGGAGCGGAAAAACACTCAGGCGGTAATAAAGGTCTTCCCTGAACCTCCCTTCATGAATCTCCTTCTTAAGGTCCCTGTTGGTTGTGGCGATCACCCTGACGTCAACGGGCACCGGCTGCTTCCCCCCGATCCTGTCGACTTCTCTCTCCTGCAGCACCCTCAGTAATTTCGCCTGCAGGGTCGCGGACATTTCCCCTATTTCATCGAGGAGTATGGTGCCTCCATGAGCGAGCTCAAACTTGCCTGTCTTCTTTTCCAGCGCCCCTGTGAAAGCGCCCTTTTCATAACCGAAAAGCTCCGACTCAAGCAGGTTGTCGGGTATGGCCGCGCAGTTTACCGCTATAAGGGGCTTCTTGCTCCTGCGGCTGGTCTTGTGAATATACCTCGCAAGCAGCTCCTTCCCGGTGCCGCTTTCCCCGAGAATAAGCACGGTCATGTCGCTCATGGCAACACTGCCGGTGAGATGTATCAGGTTTTTCATGCCCTCATTATCAGTCAACAGCTCTTCATGGTCGCGGGAAGGGCCTGATATGACGGCTTCTAACGCCTTTGTCAACGCGTCAAAAGAAAACGGCTTCATCAGATAATCGCACGCCCCTTCCTTCATGGCATTCACGGCGTTTTCAATCGTAGCGTATCCGGTTATAACGAGGATCGGAAGGCTTCCGGCTTTCTTCCTCGCCTCCCTGATGAACTCAACCCCGTCCATCCCGGGCATCTTCATGTCCGTCACAATCATGGATACCGGAGCGTCATCAAGCTTCCTGAGCGCCTCGATGGGGTCTTCCGCGAGAATTACCGCGTAGCCCATTCTGCAAACGGCTTCCTTCAGCGCGCTTCTCAACTGCGGATCGTCGTCAACAACAAGTACGGTCTTTGTTCGCTCGTCCATGGAAAATCCTCCATATATCGAATTCCCGGCAAGAGGCAAGAGGCGATAGGCGATAGGATAGAGTCCCATAGCCTATTGCCCATCGCCTATAGCCCAATAGTATTCTCATATTTCATCCCACACTTTCATGCAACCGCCGACTCCGCCTTTTTAATGCTTCCTTTGCCTGCCCGTGGGAAATAAAGGCGGAAGGTGCTGCCTCCTGAATCGTTCGTAAACACCTTGATAAACCCGTTGTGACACTGCATGATTTTGTGCGCGATCGTAAGTCCCAGTCCCGTCCCTTTGTCTTTTGTGCTGAAAAAAGGATCGAATATCTTCTCGATATTCTCCGGACTGACGCCTTCCCCCTCGTCTTTAACAGAGACGGTTACGGCTTCTTCACCGGATTCCATCACGACTTCCAGTTTCCCGCCGTCAGGCATGGCGTGGATTGCGTTCATAACAATATTCATAAGCACCTGTTTCAGCAATTCCGGATCGCCGCTTATTTCGTCGTCGGTCAACGTCTTTGAAACACTCACCCTCCTGATTTCAGCAAAAGGAGTCAGCATGCCGAGCGAATCATCAATAACGCCGCGGAGCTTCACTTCCCTGAAAGCCGGCTTCTGGTTCCTGGCAAACAAAAGCATGTTTGTAAGGATATTGTTAAGACTCTGAATGCCTGTAGAGATGCCTTTTGCCATTTCAGCATGGGGGGTCCTTTCGAGATCGTTTGCGAGCATCGTGGAAAAAAGCTCTATGCTGCACAAAGGGCTCCTTATTTCATGCACGATCTTTGCCGCCATCTCGCCCATAGCGATAAGCCTTGAGTTCCTCTCCTGCTGTCTTTCAAGCTCTTTTATTGCGGTAATATCTTTTATCAGAATAACGTGCCCGCGCACGACTCCGCCGGGATCGCATACAGTCGAACGCGACAGTATCACGTCATATTTCTTTCCTCTTACGGATAAAGTTGTGCCTGTCCCTCCCTCTTCAAACGCGGCATCGAGCTCATGGAACCGTATTCCTGCGGCTTCATTGGGACCGAGGCTGAACATTTCCTCAGCCGACCTGTTTATCATCGTAATCTTCTCATCCCGGTCCAGGACTATCATCGCCTCTCCGATGCTCTGCAGCACCGCCTGGAGGAAATCTTTTGATTCACCGAGCTTTGAGAGCGCGTCGTTAAGCTGCGCGTTTTTCTTTTCCAGCTCCTGCGTAAGATACTGCACCTTCTCGCCCAGTTTCGTGTAATACGCCTCAAGGCTTTTTGAGGCCCGGGTAAAACTGCAGAAAGCTTCGTTAAGCAGGACCGCTTTGTCCAATTTACTGGTAAACCTCTTCTATTTTATTTAACAGATTAATCTC
>QZKO01000010.1 GCA_003599505.1 Nitrospiraceae bacterium
ATGTTTTTATTTTTTAGCGATATCTCCATGTCCCCTTTTATTGCCGGTTTTAGTGATCTTGTTCAGATAGGATATTTTCTTTTTGTAGGACTGTATTTCCTTCTCATACTTTTTCCTCAGTTCAAGTTTCTTCGATATCTCCTGCACTTCCTTATTCGATATGTGTTTGCTGATGACTTTTTTGCCATCCCGATATTTCAGGTAAAAGTAGGAATATACTTTCCCCTTGTATCTCTTCTTCCTCTCGTTCAGAGAACCTTTTGGAAGCCCGGCTACAGACCTCTCAAGGCTGTCAAACATCTCCTGACAGCGTTTAAGTTCATCACCGAGCATCCCGCCTATGACCTTGTCTTTTTCCACCACTTTCATGCTGTTATTATGCTTTTTGTGGTGGAAAAGAGCAAGGGCTTTGATCTGGGGCAATAACAGCTCCGATCTATTCGGTCGTCCGTAATTTCTTTACCGCGTATCTGACAAGCTCCGAAAAATAGGCCGCGCCCACCCGCAGGGCCTCTTCGTCAAAGTCGAACCTCGGGCTGTGGGAAGGGGCGTTCTCCCGCCCTTTTATTCCTCCTCCGAACCTGACAAAACATCCCGGCGTTTCCTGCAGGTAATAAGCGAAATCTTCACCCCCGAGCCCCGGGAACGGTATTAAAATCGTATTCTCCTTTCCAAGGAGCTCTTCAGAGACATGCTTTGCAAAGCCGTAGGCCCTTTCTTCATTGATCACCGGGGGATAACCGGGCTTGAGGATAAACTGTATGTCCGCATCATGGAGAGAGGAAATGGAGGTTGTTATTTTTTTAATCCTGTCGATCACCTGCAGCCTTATCAATTCATCCGTGGTCCTTATAGTCCCCTTTAATACGGCCCTCTCAGCAATGACATTATTCACTGTGCCGGCCTTTATATATCCAACCGTTATTACAGCGGGGTGGAGGGGGTCGATGTTTCTTGAGATTATTATCTGAAGGTCCATGACAAGCTGGGCGGCAATCAGTACGGCATCGATGGTTTCATGAGGTCTTGCGGCATGTCCGCCTTTGCCGGTAACCCTTATTTCAAAGGCGTCGGTATAGGCTGTGTGAACGCCGGGTTTAAGCCCTATCTCTCCGGCAAGGTGATGCGTCTCAATGTGTCCTCCGAAGATCATGTCGACCCCGTTCAATACGCCCTGCTCAATCATCGGCCCGGCGCCGCCTTCGGTTTCTTCCGCGGGCTGGAAAATAAACACCACATTTCCCTCAGGGGGATTCTTGCTCAGGATTGCGGCAGCGCCTAATACAATCGCTATGTGACCGTCATGCCCGCAGGCGTGCATTGCCCCCTGGACCTGAGACGAGAATGGAAGGTTTGTTTCTTCGGCAACAGGCAAGGCGTCCATGTCAGCCCGCAATGCGATAGTAGGGACATTTTGCCCCGCAGTTAATTTCCCCACAACCCCTGTGCGAGCGATCCCTGTTTTATGCTTGATGCCGAGCTCGTTGAGGGCATTAGAGATAAGCTCTGCTGTCTTTTCTTCTTTATACGCGACCTCAGGATGCCGGTGAATTGCCCGCCTGATTTCTTTCATCCATTCATAGAGCTCTTCGTTTACTATTTTTTTGATACTGTTCATCTGAAATTTTACCTCTCCAGGCAACAAATAAAATTCTCATCTCAGAGATAATTATTATAATCAATACACTTATATTTTAATCCATGCTGTAATCAGCATGTAAATAATTGTTGACAAAATACTTGAATTATGCGTTTAATATAGGGCAAATACCATAATTATGTATCTTATGATCATAATTATGTTTTTAATATACCTGTAACGGCATAAAATGAAACCCTTTAAAAGGGAGGGCGTCATGTTATGGTTTATCCTGGGAGCAGTAGTCGGGAATCTTTTTGGCATGTTATTAATGGCAATTTTTACCGCCGGTAAAGGGAGTGAAAGAACGCGTGATGCTGCGCTATATGAAAATAACGAAGATGCTTACGGAAAGCATATTGCGGAGGGGCTGAAGACCGCAGATTGACATAATAAGTTTAAACCGTTTTCTCCTTTTGTGATGTGGGCAATAGAATTTGATATTGCGCAAAAGGGGATTATATTCTCCGGCATCAAAAGGACAGAAAAAAACACGGATATTGTAAAGGATGCTGATAACTATATGGCTAAACAGATAGGGAACATCAAGTTATATTCAGTCAGGGATTTGTGCAAGTCACTTGGAATCAATGAAAGGACCATCAGGGACTGGTTCAAAAAAGGAAGACTTAAGGGCGTAAAAATCGGGACTGAATGGCATATCACCGAAGATAATTTAAGTAAATTCTTCAATGAAGGTGAGAAGCTTGACTCCACAACAGCAAAAAAGGACCCACGGAAGGCCGTAAGTCCTTGATTTTTAATTGGTAGCGGGGAGAGGATTTGAACCTCTGACCTTCGGGTTATGAGCCCGACGAGCTACCAGGCTGCTCCACCCCGCGACATATTTACCTTACTTGAGACAGGCCTAAAAGTCAATTACCAGCGTGATGAGGAATGATTTTCAGGAACCTTCTCTTGCCGGCTTTGACAAGATATTCTCCTGTTGGCAATTTTTTATCAGGGTCCTCAACCTTTTCATTATTCAAGCTAACGCCGCCCTGTTTAATCAGCCTTATCGCTTCGCCTGTGCTTTTGGTAATTCCCGCGAGTTTCAGTATCTTTGGAAGCCATATATAAACGTCATCAGGCCCGAGCCTGAAAACCGGTATCTCGTCCGGGAGGCCTTTACCTTTAAAAATATGCTCAAACTCTTCTCTTGCCTTTATTGCCGCTTCCCTGCCGTGGTACCTTTCAACTATCTCCGAAGCGAGGGATTTCTTTGCCTCCATGGGATGCGCGGCGCCGCCCCCGATCCCATTTTTCAGCGCGTTGAGTTCATTCAGGGATATATGACTGAGCAGTTCATAGTACCGGAGCATCAACCCGTCGCTGATCGACATGACCTTGCCGAACATCTCCTTCGGGGTCTCTGTAATGCCGATGTAGTTGCCGAGGCTCTTTGACATTTTTTTCACGCCGTCCGTGCCTTCCAGCAGAGGCATAATTACAAGCGCCTGCGGCTCCTGTCCATATTCCTGCTGCAGCTCCCGTCCCATTAAAAGATTAAACTTCTGGTCGGTGCCGCCGATCTCCACATCGGCCTTTAATGCCACGGAGTCGTAGCCCTGCAGCAGAGGATATATAAATTCATGAATGCCGATCGGACTATGGCTCTCAAACCGCTGTCTGAAATCCTCCCGCTCAAGCATCCGCGCGACTGTCTGCTTTGCCTGAAGTCTGATGATCTCCATCGGGGTCAGCTTTTCAAGCCATTCGCTGTTGAATCTTACCTGCGTCTTTTCAGGCACAAGAATTTTAAAGACCTGCTCTTTGTAGGTTTCCGCGTTCTTCAGGACCTCCTCCTTTGTCAGGGGCTTCCTTATCTCCGACCTTCCCGTGGGGTCTCCTATCATGCCGGTAAGATCTCCGATTATCAGGACCACCTCGTGTCCCAGGTCCTGGAACTGCCGCATCTTCTCAAGGAGCACGGTATGACCCAGGTGAATGTCGGGCGCGGTAGGATCGAAACCGGCTTTAATCTTAAGGGGGACTTTTGTCTGATAAGAGCGCTCTATTTTCTTCAGGAGTCCGGTCTCAATAAGTATTTCAACAACGCCCCTTTTGATTATTTCTAATTGTTCCCCGGGTGTCAGCATTGTCATAACAAAAAAGAATACAGGATTTTCAGCAGAAGATGCAAGATAATATCGCCGGCACGCGTCAGTACCCGGATAAAGATATGGTTTTTTGCTATAATTACAAAATTGCAAATCAAACCCGAATCTCGAAGCACGAAATACGAAACAAATTCAAATGACCAAAATTCAAAACAAACCAATTTCAAACCTGTTTCGTATTTCGATATTCGTATTTCGGATTTTATATTTTAGACTATGAGCCTGCTTGCCGATTTACTCTCAAAGATAAAGCCGCCCCGGACAGCGACGGACATCCCGCCTAATCTGAGAAATATCGTGCAATCCTCCGCCCGGAAATCAGTTAACCGGAGAAGGACCGTCCTGTTGTCCGTGTTGTTTGCAACCGCGGTGCTGACCGGCTTTTTTGTGGTTTATTTAACAAAATCACTCCCGGAAAAATCGGCCGGCAACATAAGGATGTCCCCACGGGAAAGAGCTGTAACCTCTGAACAAGCACAGGTCGCAGCGCACATGACAAATGATAATAAAGACAAACCCTTTGCATCACCCGTAGGGGCGGGTTTTAAACCCGCCCCTTTTCCTGAACAAAAAGAGAAACCTGCCGAAACCGTCAAGCCCTCAGGACCGGATGAGAAAGCGCTAAAGGCGCCGGACATGCTGCCGGGTCCTGAACAGGTTATTGTCAGGCAGGAAAGCCCCGCCCTGCAGTTTAAACAGGAGGCCGGACCGTCGCAGGACGCCTGGTTATACAGCGCCCGTGAGCTTGAGATGAGAAATGACTACCAGGGGGCTATTGGCTATTATAAAAAAATCCTGGAAGCGGACAGCGATAACTTTAAGACCATGAACAATATCGCGTATCTGTATCTGAAAATGGGGTTGACGGAAGAGGCCGTTAAATATTCCCGCATGTCTTTGGAGGTAAACAGGGATTATGTGCCTGCGTTAATCAATATGGGAATCGCTTCCGCAAAGTCCGGCAATCTTGCTGATGCGGAAGAGCGCTTGACTCACGCCCTGGAGCTTGATCCGGACAACCAGGACATCCTGTTCAACCTCGCCCTGCTCTATGAAAAACAGACTGACTATCCCAGAGCATCCGGATATTTCTCAAGGCTTGCCGGATCAGGAAGCGTATCAGGCTCCCTGGGTCTCGCGCGCGTTCATGAAAAACAGGGAAATACTGAAGAAGCGCTGAAGCTTTACAGAACTGCTTACGCTGACAGTTCTATTGATGACAAAACACGCGCGGATGTGAAGCGGAGGATCATATTACTGTCGGGTAAACCCCGTTAGAAGACCGTAGTCCTGCGAGCCCGCCCTATAAGCTTTCAATTATTCCCCTTGTTTGACATTTCACTAATAATATACATACAATGAATACATATCAGGGAGGTGCATAACATGCGTGCAACATTAAACATACCCGACGACCTCGTTTCTGAAGTTCAGAAGCTTTCCGGCGAGAAGTCCAAAACAAATGCCATCGTTACCGCCATGAAGGCATTTATAAGACAGAAAAAAATCAAAGAGCTTATCGCGCTTAGAGGCAAAGTGCAGATTGATTATGACTGGCAGAAGGAAGAAGAGCGTGAAATGAAGGCGCAAAAGGAGCGGGAGAAGCTGCATGGAAGAAAAAAGTAAAGGCATATTGGCTGACACAAGCATATGGATAGAGTTCTTCAAGCCGGGAACGCCGATGGGCAAAAAGCTTGAGTCGCTTATAATCAGGAACTCCGCATCGACCTGCGGCATTATCCTTTTTGAACTTCTGCAGGGAGTAAGGTCAGAGGCAGAAAAAATAAAAATATCGGACGCGCTGTCGAACATCCCGTATCTTGAGATGACGAGGCCTTTATGGCAGAAATCAGCGGACATGTCCGCATCTTTGAAAAGAAAAGGATTAACCTTGCCTCTGTCGGATATCATCGTCGCAGCCATAGCCATAGAACATAATCTCTCAGTGTTTACTCTCGATAAACATTTTGAGCAGATACCGGGAGTGAAGATATATAAAATCTGAGCAGTGAGATAGACGCCGCGAGCCCCGGCCTTTCCCCGCCCCCTTATATCATATACCTCTACTGCCCGCCTGCCTTTGCCACATCCATCACATCCACAACCTCTTCCGATATCCACCGTCTTTCTCCTTCAAAAGGGACCTCATACCAGCGCATATTGTTTCCGTCGGCGTATTCCTGGAGGACTATCATCTGGACTCCTTTTGACGACCATCCTGTCCGTATCGAATCAAGGGCGGGTTTTTCCCTGATATTCGCTACATCGACTTTTACAGAGACTATTTTGAAAGAAGGAATTTCCCTGCCCGCCGTGGGATGGTCAAGGACGGCGCTCTTTGCGGGAACGGCGACCGGCCCGGCGGGTTTGGGAACAGGGTCCACACCCGCTGCCTTTATCGCGTCCGCGGGCGTGCCCGGGTCATTCCGGTGAATGAGCATGCCGCCGGCAGCAATAATTAACAGCAGAAGAGCGGCGACGCCCGCTGAAAAAGGTCCAATCCTGTACCACGGGTACAGTCGCATTTCACTGTGGTTCAGACTCTTGACGGCATGGAATATATGTCCCGGCAGAAGCACCTTGCTCTCCTCAAGGTACGCGGCCATGAGCGACCTTGACATCAGCATGTTAATAAGCCTCGGGACGCCTTTTGAAAGTCTGTGGGCAAGGCGGCCGGCTTTATTATGGATCTGCAGGCCCTGTTTGCCTGCCTTGATGAGCCGGTAATTTATGTAGTCAAGTGTTTCATCAGCGCTAAAGTGCCTGAGATGCACCCGCGTCGTTATCCTCTGGTTGAGCTGCCTCAGTTTTTCCGAGGTCAGCTTCGGTTCAAGCTCAGGCTGCCCGAGGAGGATAATCTGGAGAAGCTTGTCCTTGTCCGTTTCGAGGTTCGAGAGAAGCCGCAGCTCCTCAAGTGTTTCTTCCGGAAGGTTCTGCGCCTCATCTACGATAATAATCACCCGCCTGCCTTCCAGGGATTTGCGGGTCATAAAATCCCGCAAGGCCTTTATTACCTCATTCTTGTTCCCTTTCCCTGCGTCGATAGCGAGGTCTTCCGCGACTGAAAAAAGGAATTCTTCCGGGGCAAGTCTCGGGGTGAGGACAATCGCGATCTCGGCCCTGTCCTTCCATTTCTCCAGAAATACCTTGAGGAGGGTCGTCTTGCCGGTCCCGGGATCGCCTATAACAAGAATAAACCCCTCTTTCTGGTCTATCGAGTAGTCCATCATGAGAAGCCCTTCATTGTGGCCTGAAGAGGGGTAAAAATAAGCGGGGTCCGGAGTTAATTTAAAGGGGTCTTCTTTTAATCCGAAGAAGCCGAGGAAGTCCATTATTTTTTCCCTATTTCCGAAATAAGATCGTATATCGGCGACATCAGTCCAAGTATGATTATAAGGAATATGGAGCCTATTATCACGATAATAATCGGCTCTATCATCTTCCCCATTTTCTGTGAAATGTCGTCAAGTTTTTTCAGATAATATTCCGACAGATAATTGAGCTGCTCATTAAGGTTCCCGGTCGACTCCCCGATGGATATCATGCGGACGACCAGGTTCGGGAACAAAGCTTCATGCCTTTTGACCGCGTCGCTGATTTTGCTTCCGAGCAGGATATTTTCCTTTATGTCGATGAGGGCCATTCTGAATACGGAATTGTCTACAACGTTTATCATGATATCAAAAGACCTGTCGATTGTGACGCCCGACGTAACGAGTATTCTCAACTGCTCCGCAAAGAGGGCAAGGAGCTTGTTGGACAGGAGCATCTTCAGGACAGGGACCTTCAGTTTTACGGCATCCACATAATATCTTGTAGACTCTTTTTTTGTTAAAAACATTACAAGGGCGTAAAACGCGAGGGGCGCGATCAGGAATACATACCAGTGTTTCTGGCTGAAACCGCTCACTGTAATAAGATATTGCGTGAGCGCCGGAAGCTTTACGTCCATGGAAGCAAAGAGAGAGCTCATTTTCGGCAGGACATAAATAAGCCAGAACAGCAGCGCGCCCATGGTGCCTACAAGCGCGAAAACGGGATATATCAGGGCCCTTATCATCGCGCTTCTTAAATCTTCCATCCTTTGAAGATGCACCGCGACCTCGGAAAGACTTTCATCCAGCTTTCCCGTCTCTTCGCCTACGGTAACCAGGTTGATGAAAATTTCAGGGAATATATCGCCGTGAGCGGCAAGCGCGGATGAAAAACTCGAACCCAGCTCAATGGCCCGTTTGACTTCAAGGAGCCTGGCGCCGAACCGTCTGTTATCGGTTGTCAGGGCGATGTCCGAGATGGAGGTCACAAGGGGAAGCCCCGCGCGGAGCATTACGGCAAGGCTGCTCGCGAATTCAATTACAGCGCCGGTCTTGACGCCCCATACCCTGAGTTTTTTCAGATAGAAGTCCGCGAGCCTGTGGGACTGGCGTATTTTGAGGATATGCAGACCTGAAGCCGAGATATTGTCGCAGGCGTGAACAGCGTCAACGTCTTCCACTATACCTTTTAATAACTCGCCGCTGTTATTGATTGCTTTATATGTAAAAAAAGGCATACGCTACAATTATACTACAGAAATAAATCCGTCTGCATGAGAAAATGTATTTAACCGTTGCGGCTTCGAAGGCGCTTATTTATAATAGACCATGCTGCGGGTGCTCCATATAAAGAACTTCTCCATAATTGACGACGCGAACATAGAATTCGGCGAGGGGTTCAATGTCCTCACAGGGGAAACGGGGGCCGGGAAATCCATAATTATCGACGCGCTCTGTCTGGCCCTCGGGGAAAGGGCGGCGTCCGAAGTTGTCAGAAGCGGCGAGAAAGAAGCGGTTGTCGCGGCTTTTTTTGATATATCTCCGGACCGGATGGACCCTGCCTCAACCCGTTTTCTTGAAGACTTCGGAATCAGTATCGACAACGGGCTTATCCTGAAAAGGATAGTCTCTGCGCAGGGGAAAAGCCGCGCCTTTGTAAACGGCTCGATGGTGAATGTTCAGACCCTTTCGGATATCAGTAAAAACATTATCGATGTTCACGGGCAATATGAGCATCAGTCCCTGCTCTCCCCCGACAACCAGATTGACATGCTTGACGCTTACGGCGGACTCTTGTATGAAAGGCAGGAGGTGAAGACCGCTTATGAGTCTCTATGCGCCCTGAGACGGCAGATAGCGGACCTTTTACAGAAGGAAAAGGAGAGGGCCCAAAGGCTCGACCTTCTGGCATATCAGATAAATGAGATTGAAGCTGCAAATCCGGACCCCGGTGAAGAAGAGGGACTTGCTGAAGAGATAAGGATCCTGGGAAACGCGGGGCGGCTCGCTGAACTTGCCAATAACGCCTACGAGGCCCTTTATTCCTCGGATTCAGCCTGCATCACGGAGCTTTCCCGCATACTTAATTCTCTCCGTGAGATTTCAGGAATCGACCCCCGCGCGGATGAAGCGGTCAAGTCCGCACAGGAAGCGCTTCCCCTTCTTGAGGAAACGGGATACTTTCTCAGGGACTACAGGGACAGTTTAAATCATGACCCTCAACGGCTTGAGCAGGCACTGGAGAGGCTTGAGCTGATAAAGGGGCTGGGTAGAAAATACGGGAGCGGCGTTCAGGAAATCCTTGATTACAGGGACAAGGCCGTCGCGGAGCATGAGGAGCTTAAACATTCTGAGGAAAAACTGGGGTCATTGAAGAAGGACCTTGAAGCGCTTACGCGGGATTTGACGGAAAAGACGCGGGAGCTTTCAAAGAAGAGGAAGGCGGCGTCAAAGATTATAGAGGCCGAAGTAGTGTCCCGGCTTTCAGCCCTGTCAATGGCGGGGACAAGATTTTCAATCCTTATAAAGCAGGAAAAAGGCGATGATACAGTTGACGGTTTCAGGGCGACACAGAAGGGAATCGACAGTGTCGAGTTTCTTATCTCCCCTAATGTAGGCGAAGACCTGAAGCCTTTGGCCAGGACCGCTTCCGGAGGAGAGCTTTCAAGGGTCATGCTTGCGCTGAAGAGTGTTATGGCAAAAGGAGATAACATCCCCGTCCTCGTCTTTGACGAGATTGACGCCGGTATCGGGGGCAGGACCGCGGAGACAGTCGGACGGAAACTGAAAAATCTTTCAATAAATCATCAGGTAATATGCGTGACCCACCTTCCCCAGATCGCGTCATACGCCGACAGGCACCTCAGGATTGAAAAAAAGGTCAAGAAAGAGAGGACAATTGTCGAAATTAATAGTATTGAAAAAGATGAAAGGGCCGCGGAGATCGCGCGCATGCTGGGCGGCGAGCTTTCAGCGGCCTCGTTAACGCACGCAAAAGAGATGCTGGGAAAAAGGAGGAAGTCATGAAAAAGGCATTATGGTTGCTATTGCTGTCCGCGCTGTTTTTTATCGCGAACTGCACGGTCCCTCCGGGGCAGATAAAAAAACAGACTGCGCCGGGACAGGTAAAAAAAGTGACGGGTGAAAACCCGGCTTCAGGCAAGAAGAAATAACCCTTAGAATTTGACCTTCGGAGCTTCCTTCTCTGCCTCGGGGACTTCATAGTATTCAGCGCTTGTGACGCCTGCGAGCGCCGCAAAGATTTTGCCGAACACCGTTCTTATGTAAGTGTTGAGCGCGCGCACGGAGTCGTTATATCTCATCCTCTCAACCGAGATCCTGTTTTCAGTGCCTTCAAGGCTGTCCTGGAGCTTTAGAAAGGATTCGTTTGCCTTAAGCTGGGGATAATTCTCCTGCAGCAGAAGCAGCCGTGACAGGGACCGTTCAAGGTCGCCCGAAGCCTGTATCTTGTCTTTCACGGAACCGGCCTGAAAATATTTGGTCCTCGCGTCGGCGATAAACTCGAAGAGCTCTTTCTCATGGGACGCGTATCCTTTGACTGTCTCTACAAGGTTCGGTATCAGGTCATACCTCCTCTTCAACTGGTTCTCCACCTGCGCCCACTGCGATTTCACCTGCTCATCCATGGAAACGACATTGTTGTATCCGCCGATTATCCATTTCCCGAAAGCAAGACCGAGAACAATCAAAACACCTAAAACAATCAAAGTGATTTTTAAACCCCTGGACATGAAGCACCTCCTTTAAACAATTGCAAATTCCAATAAATTGCTGAAGAACTATTTTACACGAATTTTTTTTAATTGTCAGAATGGGTGTAAAGATGAAATAGGTTTGTTGCAAAAAGGGATGCTTTTATAGAGTTTGAATTATTTAAGCCTCTTGACCATCTCTAATGTAAAGCTTTTGAACGCAGGTGAGATGAATAACGAGCTTTGTTCAAACAACTTATTGATGGTCTTCAATAATAATTCTTTACTGCCGATAATATTTTCCCTGTATGCCTTAATAATGACGCCGATTGTTCCAACAGGCTTCAGGCCGTAAGATTCTATGGCCTTGCGCAGTTGAAGATCGTCAGTAAGAACCAGAGGGATTTTCTTTTCATTCGCTACGGCAATTGTAGAGATATCGGCATGATTTACTTTGTAATCCCTTGTTCGTTTGAAAACCTTATTGATTTCATTTGCGTCAGCATTAACCGTCTGAATATTGAGAACACCGGTCTTTTGTAGTTTTGCAATGGAAATACCATAGCTTTTGAGTTCGAGATGAATGAGGTTTGGCATGTATATGTTTGAGAAGACTTTTAAGAGCGAGAGGTTATTAATTTCTGAAAGGTGAAGTAGGGGGCCTGTGTCTGCTACAACACTACGCACCTTCCATGCCCCATTTTTTGTCTGCTTCAATGGCCTTTTTCTGGTAGTCTATTTCTTCAACTGCCTCTGTTCCAATGAGGGCAATTAATTTTTTACGTGTAAATTTCCCTTTGAGATAAAGGGAGACCATCTCTTCTTTGTATAACTCTTCTACGCCCTTTTTTATTGCACGGGCAAATATTGCCGACTCGTCCTGTCCGGTGACTTTCTTCAGATAATCTATTTCTTCTGTCAGGCTTATCTGTTTTGACATTTTACCTCCGCCTGCTTGATAACTTTGTGTTCTATACTATCTATAAATACAGAAGTCTGTCAAACTATTTATCGGCTGACGGTAAGCCTTCAGTTATGAGGTGTATCTGTGCGCCGGAAGAAAACCACCTCTTGCCCCTCTCGGGAGTGGATATTGTCTTTATTCCCCTCTTGAGAGGGGCTCAGTGGTGTGTTAAAACTCGTAACTGACTATCCCCGATATCGTAAAGATTTTTGTTTACAATCCCCATAAATATACCCTATATTATTATCATCGACTAAGCGGCTCAGTTCAACACGTTTGCATAAATAGGAGGCGATTATGGAGATCCTTGGTTATGTTGGATATACAATTCTGTGCTTTCTTGCAATCACGTGGACTATTGGCGTTCGTATGAAATTAGATGCCGGAGTTCCCACAATCTTCGGTGCCCTGTTTTTTCTGACCAGCGCTGTCGTTCTCGCTATTCTCGGATTAAACAAGCTGCATTCTCTTTGGATAATTGTTGCCGGTTTTGCTTTTTCCGCCCTGAGTGCTCCTATTGCACTTAGTATTCCAATAATTTCCGCACCGTTTCGTATATTGGTGGGCCTTTTTGCCGGCATTGTACGCGTAGGTATCCCATCGCACAAAATAAAAGCGGCTCAAGATGCAGGAATGCGAACAACAATGGGGGAACTTGCCAAGCGACAGTCGAAAAACGAGTGATGTCTAACAACCGCGTTTAAGACTGTCTCGCAAATGATAGGCATAGAGTTATATGGATGACCATTACGTAGCGCAGACATATCTCGAAAGTTTTGTGGGCTCAGACGGTTTTATAGTCCCATACTACAAGGGGATGCGTACTGTCGTTGGAAACCGTAAATCTCCAAAGGCTGTCTGCTTTGAGGTAAATGGAGACACAAATAAATATTTTAATAATCCTCGCATATTGGAGGAGTATCTGCCATTGTTTGAAAATCCATGGAAACAAAATGTAGAAGCTTTGCGTGATCTGTACATTGATGGAGTGGTCAAATACGAAATATCAGGCTATATATCATTTCTCCGTACTTGCACTCCAACAGCGAAGCGACTCGGTCAGGAGAGGATACGAGCAGCAACCCAGCCAATAGCCCAAAACGTTTTGGAACAGCAATTCAAGCTGCATCCCCCAAGAGATGAAGAGATAAGACAAATTATTGGGATGCTTGTTGAACAGAAGCAAATCACTACTGAGATAGACAGGGCATTTCCTCATGCTATTGGTATTAGCTTACTTGTAAGTTTAACCTCAAGCTTTCTTAATGGCAGGTGGCTTATCATGATTAATAAATCTGAGCGTCCATTCATTACAAGTGACAATCCTGCGGTGATTTACTACCACAAGGACAACGCTGTAATTGGCCAGGTTTATGTCCCTCTTGCACCAGATATAGCGATCCTTGTTTCCCCGGATGATAAAATCATAGATAAGAATTCTATAAATAACAGCGTATGTCAGAATGATTGCTTTGCAACTCCTAAGTTGGAGTATGTTGAAAAGTTCAATGAGTTAATAATAAAAGCGGCAGAAAAACGGGTACTTCATCGCGCTATTGATGTCTGGTTAGAACAAACGGTTCATCACTGTAGTGACTGGCACGTTGAGATTAAGGTAGAAGAGATACAAACAGAATTAGGCGTGGTTATTGCAACTCGGGAATTACCATTGAACGATATCGGGAGAGGCAGGGTAAAGTGACCATCGAAAATTGTGGGTTTTGACCCAGCGAGACTTTTCCAAGGGACTCATTATCTGTCTCAAGACTTTTAATTATATGTTGGTGATGACTTGAAGTGTAAAGAATTGCTTGTCAAAAAAAGAATATTAATATGCATTGGGGTATTTGTAACGGTAACATCCACTACAGCATATTATTTATACCAAATTTCAGTAGGAAATGAATGGCAAATGTGGCTGAGCATTTTGATTGGATTTTTAATGTCGGATACAATCAATAGCAAAATTAAGTATAACAAAGTTAATTGGGTTAGACCTGTAAGAATTGCAATTTTCGTTTTAGGAGGGATATTTTTTTTAACATTGATAGATTTGCTGTTTAGATTGATACTTGCTCCATCTATATTTCTCAAAACTATTAAAGACAACCATAATTGGGTTGATTTGCTTATTACGGTGGGGGTCACTATTCTTATGGTAGTATGCTCCTCTTTGTTGTCAAAAAATAATTTGCGGATCGAGATTCAAAAAATATTATCTTGCGACTGGTCAGATTCTCAGAGATAGTATATGAACGAGCAATTCAAGGGACACATCCCATTCGGAATAGTCCCTCTTCTGCTCCATAAAAAACGGAATGGATAATAAAAACAGGAAAGAAAGGCCCAACCTAATCCCTCCACACGGCGGATACCGCAAATTGAGATCCTATCAGACTGCGGAGATTGTCTATGATGCCACAGTCGTATTCTGTAACCGATTTATCGACAGACGGTCGCGCACGCATGACCAGATGGTGCAGGCGGCGCGGAGCGGTGTACAGAACATCGCCGAAGGGAGCATGGCATCCGCAACCTCAAAGAAGACCGAACTCAAGCTGACCGGGGTGGCCAGAGCGAGCCTGGAAGAGTTGTTGCTCGACTTCCAGGCTTTTCTTCGTCAGCGGGGCTTACGTATCTGGGCTAAGGATTCGCCGGAGGCTCTCACGGTTAGGCGAAAGTATTCGTCGGACAGGTCGGACATGTCTGACTCGTCTGACACTTATGGCATTGCAACAGCATCGTCTGAAATTGCAGCAAACACGCTGATCTGCCTGATAAACCAGGCCAGCTATCTCCTCGGGCGGCAGATGCAGAGGCTCGAACAACAATTTCTCGAAGAAGGCGGGTTCACTGAAAGACTTTATCAGGCACGGCAGCAAGCAAGGAGAAAATAGTGACTGCATGCGACTGAAAATTGAAATTACAGGACTTGTCCAGGGGGTCGGGTTCAGGCCTTTTGTCCACAGACTTGCCGGAGAACTGGGACTGAAAGGGTATGTCATCAACGATGCGTCAGGCGTATTGATAGAGGTCGAGGGGGAGAAAGAACGACTTGACGACTTTCTTGTCCGCCTGGAACAGGAGAAACCGGATATCTCCAGGATATTCAGCCTCAGGCACGCCTTCCTTGAAGGGACAGGCTTTAAGGGATTTGAAATACGGGAAAGCAGCGATGAAGGGGAGAAGAGGGCCCTCATACTGCCTGACATAGCGGTCTGCGGGGAATGTTTAAAGGACATAACAAACCCTAAAGACAGGAGATTCCTTTACCCGTTTACAAACTGTACAAACTGCGGGCCCCGGTTTACCATTATCAATAGTTTGCCGTATGACAGGGAAAACACGTCCATGAAAAAATTCAGGATGTGTCCGGACTGCAGGAAAGAATATAACCTTCCATCGGACAGGAGATTTCATGCCCAGCCTGACGCGTGTGACGTTTGCGGTCCGTGGATAAGCCTCTACGACTGCCAGGCGAAACCGGTATGCTCGAAACACGAGGCGCTCGAAAAGGCAGTGCATCTGATACGCAAAGGCTATATTATTGCCGTAAAGGGCGTCGGGGGATATCATCTCATCTGCGACGCGACAGATGAAAAGGCCGTAAGCAGGTTAAGAAAAAGGAAACACCGTGAAGAAAAACCCATGGCCGTGATGTTCCCTGATATTGATTCGATAAAAAGAGAGGTATATCTCGGCGCCCTTGAAGAGCGCGCGGTAAACTCTGTTGAAAGGCCGGTTGTCATCGTCGGAAAGAAAGAAACCACTATGCTTGCCGGCGCGGTTTCCCCCGGGAATTCAACAGTCGGGGTTTTCCTTCCTTACACGCCCCTGCATTATATGGTCCTGAAAAAGCTCAGAAAGCCTGTTATAGCCACAAGCGCCAATATCACAGACGGGCCTATAGTTAAGGATGAAGCCGACGCCTTCTCGCGTCTTTCAGGAATAGCCGATTATTTCCTTTCGCACAACAGGGACATAGTCAGGAGATGCGATGATTCGGTCGTGAGAATCATGGCTGAAAGACAGTCCCCGATAAGGCGTTCAAGGGGGTTCGCCCCTCTCCCGGTCACAGTCCCTTTCAGATTCAATAAACCGGTGCTCGCTCTTGGACCCTATATGAATAACACCATAGCTGTCGGCGTCGGTGACAGGGTCTTTTTGTCGCAGCATATAGGAGATCTGGACACCCCCTTGGCCGTGGAATTTTATGAAGAAACGATACATGATTTTCTCAGGATATTTGACCTGAAACCCGGGATTGCCGTCTCGGATATGCACCCGGGATACTACAGCACAAAATACGGAGAGAGTCATTTCAGGGAAAACCTGCTGAAAGTCCAGCATCACTATGCCCATATATTATCCTGCATGACTGAAAATGAGGTGCATGCAGAAGAAGAGGTAATTGGTTTCGCGTTTGACGGGACCGGATACGGCCCTGACAAAACCGTATGGGGCGGAGAAGTATTCATCGCCTCGTACAGGGAGTTTAAAAGAATATACCATATGGAGCCGTATAAGCTCCCGGGCGGTGAAAAGGCCGTGACCGGGCCTTGCCGTACGGCATTTTCACTTTTGTACGGGACCTTTGGTGAAAAGGCGAAAGATATGGATGTCCTTCCGCTGACCCGGGAAGAAAAAACTTTCTTCGCCGATATGCTGAGAAATGGTGTAAACTCGCCGGTCACAACGAGCATGGGCAGGCTGTTTGACGGGGTCGCGTCCATTATAGGGCTGGCACATACCACGTCATATCACGCCCAGGCCGCGATAGCGCTGGAACAGTCGGCTCTCAAGTCGGACACAGCAGATTCATATCCGTGCATTGTGAAAAACAACAAGATTTACCAGTTCCCGATTATTGACAGTCTTGTGGAAGACCTGAACGCGGGCGTCCCGAAAGAAGTCATCGCGAGGAAATTTCACAATACTGTTGTAGGGATAATCCTGAGTATAGCTGAGACGGCAAGGGATGAGACAGGGATAAAAACCGTGGCATTGTCAGGGGGAGTTTTTCAAAACGTCATCCTGCTTGAAAACAGCGTTGCGAATTTGAGAGAGCGGGGCTTTACGCCGCTTGTCCACCAGACAGTCCCTGCAAATGACGGCGGGATATCCCTCGGGCAGGCAGTCGCGGGGCATTATCATCAGTTATAGGGTTCAAGGGGTCAAGGGTTCGAGGGGTCGAGGGGTCAAGCAGGGTTACGCCCCCTTTATCCCCAGGATCTCCGGTTTTTTCAGGATAAGGAGTAATGAAACGGACAGGCAGAGTCCCGCGCTGGTCATAAGCGCGTATTGAGTGCCGATATATAGGGCAAGGATCCCGAGTGAAAAGTTTCCTATGGTGGTCATGCCGAGGAATACGGTGGTGAAAGAGCTCATCACCCTTCCCCTCAGTTGGTCCGGGACCGCTATCTGGAGAAGACTGTTCACGGTCGCTATCTGGTTTATAGCGCCGAACCCGGCGATGAAGAGCATGAAATATGAAAGCCACACAGTGGTTGACAGGGAAAATACAAGGAGCGCAGCGGAAAAGGCAATTCCGGACCACACGAGAAGGGCCCCTTTATTAGAAAAGTCGCCTCGTACCGCGAGGCTTACGGCCCCGATAAAAGCGCCGGCCCCCGCAAAGCCCATTAAAATGCCGAGCCCTGTGGCCCCGGTTTTCAGTATATCACGCGCGTATACAGGTAAAAACGTGACATAAGGAAAGCCGAAGAAGCTTATTATCCCTGATGACAGTATAAGGGTGTATATCCTCGAATTTCCGAAGATGTATTTAAGTCCCTCCCTGAACTCTTTTTGCATTCCTGTTCCCGGGGAAGTTATAATCTCTTCAGGTTTAAAGCGCATCCTGATAAGGCCGATAATCGTAGCGAGGAAACTCGCGGAATTGAGGTAAAAACAGGCTGCCAACCCGAGAGAACCTATAATAATCCCGGAGATGGCCGGGCCTAACATCCTTGCGCCGTGAAACGCGGCGGAGTTGAGCGCTATCGCGTTCATGAGGTTTTCTTTCCCGACGAGCTCTATAAAAAAAGACTGCCTCGCGGGGATTTCAAAGGAATTTGTCAGGCCGATAAGAAAAGAGATCGCAATTACATGCCAGACCGTAACAATTCCGGTTGATACCATTATCGCAAGCGCAAGCGTGAGTAACATGAGAGATATCTGGGCGGCCAGAATAATATTCCTTTTAAAAAACCGGTCCGCGACAACCCCGCCGGCCAGGGTGAAAAGGAGAAGCGGCAATGATATGGCCGAGCCGACCAGTCCGAGATAAAACGGCGAATTCGTGAGTTTGAAAACCAGCCAGCCCTGGGCCGCGGAATGCATCCAGGTCCCGGTAAGAGAGATAATCTGTCCCAGCCAGAAGAGCCTGAAATTCCTGTATGACAGGGCTGCAAGCGGTTTGAATCTCATGCAGATAATAATAACATACGTTTTCCTGCCTTTATTGTTGTGATATAATCTTACCCGTAACGGCTAATGTTACCCATAAAAGAGGACAACGTGTCAATTAGACAGATTGCAGGACCAATCCGGAAATCGCCGCCGGGAAGCATATCGCTGAGCGTTCTTCTATGCTTCATCTTTCTTTTATCCTGCCAGGACAGGCAGAAGTCTGAAGAATTAAAGCCTGCTGATGAAAAAATCAGCGTCATCACGACCATCGCCCCTCTTTACAGTTTCACAAAGAGCGTGGCCGGAGACTACGCGGAGGTGGAAAACCTCCTGCCTTCAGGAGCTGAACCGCATGAATATTCTTTAAGTCCTGAGGACGCGATCAGGATATCAAAGGCCCGGGTCGTTGTAACCAATGGAGTCGGCCTCGAAACCTGGCTGGATAAGATGCTTATGGAGGATAAAGAATCCGACTCGCCGGAAAAGCAGATTGTCGTTGATTCGAGCTCGGGGGTGGATATTATTTCCAATGATCCCCATATTTGGCTGTCTCCGAAAAATGCCGTCATTCAGGTCAAGAACATCAGGGACGCCCTGATCAGGGCCGACCCCGCCAATGCCGAACGATATGCTGAAACTGCCGGGGACTATGTAAAACGCCTTGAGCTCCTTGACAGGGAAATCAGGGAAGTCACCGGTCCGCTGAAGAGAAAGGAATTCGTCTCCCTCCATTCCGCATTTTTATATTTTGCAAAAGACTACGGGCTGAAAGAGGCCGCTGTGATCCAGGAGACCCCTGAAAGTGAACCGACTCCCCGGCACATGGCAGAAATAATGGACGTTATAAAGACAAGAAAGATCAGGGTGATATTCTCCGAACCCGGGGTCCCTCACAAAATTGTCGAGACCCTTGCAAAAGATTTAAACCTTCAGGTATATAGCCTTGACACACTCGAGACAGGGGACGTTTCCGCCGGGTGGTACGAAGCAAAGATGAGGGCCAATCTTGAGGTATTGAAGGAGGCGATGAACAGGTAGCCGGTCCACCATGAAAGCACTCATCGTTGAAAATCTCTGTGTAAAGGCCGACAGCCGCCACCTGATTGAAAACATCACGTTTACAGTTGAGGAAGGCAGCACGATTGCGATTATCGGGCCTAACGGCGCAGGGAAGACCACCTTAATAAAGGCGGTCCTCGGCCTTATTCCGTATTCACCCGGGTCCGTGCTCTTCTTCGGGCATCCCGTTAAACACGCAAATTCGCACGTAAGGGTAGGCTACGTCCCGCAAAAGCTTGAGTTTGACAGGACCTTCCCGCTTACTGTCTCGGAGCTCCTCGGGTTCACGGTCCCGCCGCTCTTCTCCTTTCCTTTTTTCAAAAGAAAAGGGGAGAAAAGGCATATCATCGACCTGCTTGAAATCGTAGGCGCGCATGAACTGGCGGACAGGGCCGTCGGAAGCCTGTCCGGGGGGGAGCTGCAGAGGGTCATGATAGCAAAAGCGATTGTCAATGACCCGAAAATTCTTTTTCTCGATGAACCCGCGTCAGGCGTTGATATAGAAGGCCAGGAGAGATTTTACGATCTGGTAAAGAGGCTGAATAAGGAGAAGGGGTTGACTGTCGTACTCATTTCGCATGACTTAAATGTTGTTTACCGCTTTGCGGACAACGTCCTCTGTCTGAACCGCAGACTCGTTTGCACCGGCAGGCCGGCAGAAACCCTTACGGACGAAGTGATCAAGACCGTCTATGGTGAAATGATGGGAGCGTATATACATAGCTGTCATGAACATGACTGACATATAAAAAGCTATAAGCTGATAGCTGTCAGCTTACAGCTTAACTGATTATGATAACTGAATATTTGACATACCCTTTCATCCAGAGGGCGTTTATCGCTTCGCTTATAGTAGGCATACTCTGCCCTTTCGTGGGTAACTTCGTGGTGCTGCGCAGGATGTCTTTTTTCTCGGACGCGATTTCGCATTCGGCCTTTGCAGGCATCGCAGTCGGCGCGCTTCTGGGAATGGACCTTTCACTTTCATCTCTTGTCGTTTCATTGCTGGTGTCGCTGCTGATCGCGTTCCTCTCTGAAAAAACAACGCTGTCGCACGACACGGTCATAGGCATAGCGTTTTCAGGCGCCATAGCGTCGGGAATGCTTGTGCTGGGCATGCTCAAAGGTTACAGGGCCGACGTCTTTACATTCCTGTTCGGGGACATCCTTGCCATCACCGATACCGACCTTTTGCTGCTGCTAATCATCAGCGTCCTCTCCGTCGCATTCCTTCTGTTTTTTTCCAAACCCTTTCTACAGATAAGCTTCAACAGCGATCTCGCGCGGGTGGAAGGCATCAATGTCCGTCTCTTTGAATACCTGCTCTTTTTCATCATAGCGGTTGTCGTGACGGTGAGCCTGAAAATTATCGGCATTATCCTTGTGACGTCTCTTCTCATCGTGCCTGCCGCCGCTGCCAGGAACCTCGCGTCGAGCATGAAACGCCTGTTCAGCTTGTCCTGCGTCTTCGGTCTCGTGTCGGGGATTCTGGGGATGACAGCGTCCGTTTACCTCAATACCGCCTCGGGCCCCACCATCGTGCTTGTGAGCATCGGGATATTCTTCCTGACCATGCTGAAGCCGTCAGCCGGATAGAAGGACGCGGCGCCTATTGCCTTTCCTTAAATCCATTACTTATAATTTTTTGATACAATAAACCTCAAGGAGAAAACATAACATATGTCCGGACACTCAAAATGGTCGCAGATCAAACACAAAAAAGCCGCTACCGATGCCAGGAAAGGGAAAATGTTTTCAAGGCTTTCCAAAGAAATAAGCGTCGCCGCCAGGATCGGCGGCGGGAACGCGGACATGAATTCCCGTCTCAGGCTCGTGATAGAAAAAGCCAAAGAGGTGAATATGCCTTCGGACAATATCAAACGGGCGATACAGAAAGGCACCGGTGAACTGCCGGGATCGCATTATGAAGAGATAATGTATGAAGGCTATGGTCACGGAGGCGTGGCAATAATGATCGATGTGATGACGGACAATAAAACAAGGACCGTGGCCGAGATCAGGCATATTCTGTCCAAACACGGCGGCAATATGGGTGAGACCGGGTGCGTTTCATGGATGTTCGACAAAAAAGGATACATCCTCGTGAATAAAAACGCGATTGATGAAGATACGTTGATGTCGAAGGCCCTTGACGCAGGAGCGGAGGACTTCAAAAACGATCCGGAAGAAGAAAATTACGAAATCGTCACAGCGCCTGAAGACATGAACAGGGTAAAAGAATTTCTTGCGTCAAAAAATATCCCCCTCAGTCTGTCGGAAGTTACCTATATCCCCAGGAGCTACATTGCCCTTAATTCCCACGACGCTGAAAAGATACTGAAACTGATAGAAGCGCTCGAAGACCATGACGACGTGCAGAATGTCTACGCGAATTTTGATGTCCCGGATGAGATAATAGCCAAGGCCGAATGATGCGCATAATCGGTATTGATCCCGGGACCATCTGCTGCGGCTACGGGGTAGTCGAGAGCAGGGGCGCGGCGCGCCGTGACCCTGCATATGTCGCTTGCGGGGAAATACGCATGAACCGGAAAGACCCGCTGCCTGAACGGTTGAAAATACTTAATGATTCCCTCAGCGCGGTTATTAATGAATTCAGGCCGTCCCATCTGTGCATCGAAAAGATCTTTTACCATAAAAGCATCCGCTCCGCTCTCGCGCTCGGTTCCACAAGAGGCGTGGCGCTTCTTCTCGCCGCACAAAGCGGTATTCCGGTATTTGAATACAATGCGACCGAATTGAAAATGGCGCTTACGGGCTATGGGAGGGCGGAGAAAAGACAGGTGCAGCATATGGTAAAAATAATCCTCGGTCTCAATTCGTCAAAACTCAGCGAAGACAGCACAGACGCTCTCGCGCTTTGCATATGCCATATTAATTCTTTCAGGGCCCAGGAGCTCAGGGGTCAGCAATCAATTTAGTATCTGTTTCTGGTATCATATCTTAAATAGCAGGAGATTCAGGTTTGATCGCGTCACTTAAAGGCATCGTCCTCAGCAAAAACCCTGAAGGAGTCATCGTGGATGTCAACGGAATCGGCTATCACGTCTGTATACCGTTATGCAGCCTCGCGGACATTCCGGAACAGGGGGGACAGGTTTTTTTTCATACATATACGCACGTCAGGGAAGACGCTTTGCAGCTTTTCGGATTTCTTTCGGAGGCGGAGAAAAAGGTCTTCACCACTCTTCTCGGTATCAACGGCATAGGGCCGAAACTCGGACTTGCCGTTCTTTCCGGGATGCAGGTGAAAAAATTTGTCGAGGCAGTCAACAATGAAGACGTTTCCCTCCTGTCGTCAATTCCGGGGCTCGGCAGAAAAACATCCGCAAGACTCGTGCTTGAGCTTAAAGGGAAGCTGCCCGTGATGGAAGCCGGGGAGGGGACTTCTTCCGGCTCCATAAGCGTTTCCGAAGACGCGGTATCGGCCCTTCTCAACCTGGGGTACAAGAGACCGCTGTCTGAAAAGGCCGTTGAAAAAGCGGTCAGGAGCGGCTCCGGCACGATTGAAGAAATAATCAGGGAAGCATTAAAATATCTCACGGAGAAGCAGGGGCTGTGAAATGAAAGATATGCCTGCCAGAAACATTTCCCCCGATATCATCCCGGACGACATCAACTTCGAGCTGAGCGTCAGGCCGCGCGTCTTTGAAGAGTTTGTCGGACAGGACAAGATCAAAGAGAACCTGAAGATATTCATACAGGCCGCGAGACAGAGGAATGAGGCGCTGGACCATGTCCTTTTCTGCGGACCTCCGGGACTTGGAAAAACAACTCTCGCCCATATAATAGCCTCTGAAATCGGGGCGGATATAAAGGTGACCTCGGGTCCCGTGCTCGAAAGGCCCGGGGACCTTGCGGCCATCCTGACAAACCTCGGCGAAAAGGCCATCCTTTTTATTGATGAAATACACAGGCTCCCGAGAATGGCGGAAGAGATCCTCTATCCCGCGATGGAAGATTATCAGCTTGACATCATTATAGGACAGGGCCCGGGCGCCAGGTCGCTCAAATTGAATTTGCCCCGCTTCACCCTGATCGGCGCGACAACGAGGACCGGTTTGCTGACCTCGCCGTTAAGGGACCGGTTTGGAATAATAAACAGGCTCGATTTTTATAAACCCGGAGACCTCCGGAAGATACTGCTCCGCTCCGCAAGGATATTGAACTCGGAGATAAAGGATGACGCCTCGGCGGAAATCGCCTCGAGGTCGAGGGGCACGCCGAGGATCGCGAACCGGCTGCTCAGGCGCACGAGGGACTTCGCGCAGGTCAAAGGCAGCGGGGTAATTGACCAGGGGATAACGAAGGAAGCGCTTCAGGCTATGGAAGTTGATAATATGGGGTTTGATGATATGGACAGGAAGCTGCTCTTTGCGATAATTGAAAAATACGGCGGCGGACCTGTGGGACTTGAGACCCTGGCAGCGTCGATCAGGGAGGAGAAGGACACCATCGAGGACGTGTATGAGCCTTACCTCCTGCAGGAGGGCTTCCTGGAAAGGACGCCGCGGGGCAGGATAGCGACGAAACGCGCGTATGAGCATTTCGGGCTGAAGAAAACGGAGGGATTGTTTTAATGAAAATCCTTTTCCACATATGCTGCGGCAACTGCGCTCTTTACCCGGTAAAACTGTTACGCGCTGAGGGGCATGAGTTTAAAGGCTTCTGGTATAACCCCAACATCCACCCGCTTGAAGAATACACGTCCAGGCTCGACTCATTGAAAAAATTGTCGGACGACTGGCGCATTGACATGTTTTACGTCGATGAATATAACCCGGAAGAATTCTTCAGTATGTTCAGCGCTGAAACCCTGCCTCAGCCTCCCGAACGCTGCAAGTCATGCTACCTGCTGAGGCTTGAAAGGACAGCCGTGAAGGCGCGTGAAGCGGGTTTCGAGGCATTTTCGACTACACTGCTCATCAGTCCTTATCAGGATTTTGAACAAATTACGGATACCGGCAGGAAACTTGCCGGCAAATATAATGTCCGGTTTTATGATAAAGATTTCAGGCCCTTCTTCAAAGAGGCGCTGACTCTTTCAAAAGAACTGGGGCTCTACAGGCAAAAGTACTGCGGCTGTGTTTTCAGCAGGCAGGAACGGGAGCAGGCCATCAAGGCAAAGGAATTTTCAAGAGGGAAGGGTTAAAGGGTTTTCATGGCCGGGCTGGGAAAATTTTTATTAATAACCGGCATAATAATCGCAGGGACCGGGGCCGTGCTGCTTCTGTTCAGGAACGGCATCCCTTTTTTGGGAAAGCTGCCGGGAGATTTTGTAATAAGGAGGAAAAACTTTACTTTCTATTTTCCTCTTGCTACAAGCATTATCCTGAGCATTGTCCTTAGTCTGATTTTTTATTTTTCAGGGAGGAAATGAGTAATGGAGTTTATAGGTAAGAGCTTAAGGTTAAGAATCAGGGGAAGATATAAAAAAGCGCCAGGTTTATCAGCTTTTTTATTAATATCTTTTATGCTGCTCCATCCAGCGCAAGCCGACGAATCCATCAAGGTCCTGATGCTTGATTCTCCGAGCAATCCCCTGCCGTCCCGACAGGCTGAGAAGATTGAAGACCTGAAGGGCAAAGTCTTTTTCAACGGTCAATCGTATTCAGGCTCCATAGAGGTCATGAGGGATGAAAACGGACTTTATGTTGTCAACAGCCTCCCTTTCGAAAAATATATTGAAGGGGTCGTGGCTTCGGAAGTGGGCAGGAACTGGAATATGGAAGCATTGAAGGCCCAGGCAGTTATCTCAAGAACATACGCCGTATTTAATAAAAACCTCAACGGAGAGAAAAATTATCATCTTACATCGAGCGTCCTTCATCAGGTTTATAAAGGTGAAAACCCGGACCCTTTAGTAACTGAGGCTGTGACAGCTACGGAAGGTGAAATATTGACATATCAGGGAAAGCCCGTCAACGCGCTTTATCATTCAACCTGTGAGGGTAAAACAGAGCTCCCCGAAGAAGTATGGGCGGAAAGCTTCCCGTATCTGAAGTCGGTTGAGTGCAATGGAAAGAACACTCCGTATGAAAGCTGGCGGAAACGGTTTGCCTTTGAAGAAATCAATAAGGCGCTGGGGATGACCGGATTTAAAGATATCGCTGTAATATCAATTACCGCTACAGGACGCGCAAAGACGCTCAGGATAGTTTACAGCAGCATGAATGAGACCAACCCCTCCGGGATGGAAATCAGGGCCACCGAGCTCCGCAGGCTGCTTGGATATAAAGAAATGCCCAGCACTGATTTTACAGTTACCAGGACCGATACAGAGGTTATCTTTGACGGTAAAGGGTATGGTCACGGTGTGGGGTTGAGCCAATGGGGCGCCCTCGAAATGGCAAGGGAAGGCAAAAACTACATGGAGATCCTCTCTCATTATTATCCGGGGACAGTGATAACAAAAGATAAGGGGCAGATGCATTCCCGGAATCAAGGTCTTGAAAAATGAGGGCATGAAGCTTTCCGATTTCGATTACCATATACCGCGGGAACAGATAGCCCAGCACCCCTTGCCCGAACGCGACGTTTCAAAGCTGTTTGTGGTCCGCAGGGATTTAAACAAATTTGAGCACGCAACTTTCATTGATCTCACCGGTTATCTCAGGGCCGGAGATGTGCTTGTTCTTAATGACACAAGGGTAATCCCGGCGCGTCTTTTCGGAACAAAATCTTCCGGAGGCAGGGTTGAGATTTTACTGCTGAAAGAATTATGCGCTAATACGTGGGAAGCGCTCGTGAAAGGGTTGCGCGAGGGGAACGTCATAGTAAATAAGGATATTATCGCTCATGTATCACGGTCAAACGGGGCCCCGGCAACGGTACGATTTGAATTTAACAATGTAGGGGCGGGTTTTAAACCCGCCCCTACGCCTGATATCAAAAAAATTTTGCACAATATCGGCGTAATGCCTCTGCCGCCTTACATTAAAAGAGATCCCGTTGAATCTGATATGAAGCAATATCAAACCGTATACGCAGACAAAGAGGGCGCTGTTGCCGCGCCGACTGCCGGATTGCATTTTACAGAACGGCTTCTGGACGCTTTAAGAGTAAAAGGCGTGGAAATACAATATGTTACTCTGCACGTGGGGCATGGCACTTTCAAGCCTGTTAAAGCAGATGATGTCAGGCAACACACGATGGATAAAGAATCTTACGAAATACCCGGGCCTACCGCCTGTGCGATCAACCGGGCCAAATCCGAGGGCAGACGGATTATCGCTGTAGGCACTACGGTTACAAGGACCCTTGAGTCCGCGGCGCTTCCAACACCCTCCGGCCCCGGTACGGCATCGATATTCATTTATCCCGGGTACAGGTTCAGGGTCATAGACGCCCTCATTACGAACTTTCATCAACCGAAATCGACTCCCGTAATGCTCACATCCGCTTTTGCGGGACTTAACCTGTTGAAAAAAGCCTACTCTACTGCCCGTCAAAGGGGTTACAGATTTTTTTCATACGGAGACGCCATGCTGATAATATAAAGAGGTCCCTGGTTTCAGAAAATCACTGACCCCTTGAACTCTTTACTTATTGGTAATCTCGCTTATAATATAAATGCGTATGATATGATTGTAACAGGAGAAAGCTTACGGTAAAGCACGAACTGGATTTAGGAGAGGAAAAAGACCTTTCATCCATATACGGAAAGCTTGACAGGACCCTTAAATTAATGGAGGAGGCCCTCGGCGTCAAGGCTTCCATAAGAGGTAACAAGGTTTTCCTTCACGGCAGTGAACGGTCCGTAAATAAGGCGGAAAGATTCATCAGGGAGTTTTATTCGATGAATTCCACTGGTTACACCATAAGCACTGAAGACGTTAAGTTCGCGTTGAAGGCCATTGGAGAAGCCGATGTTGAAGAGCCGTCTGATGAAAAACTGATAGAAGAAAAAGAAACAGCCGGCCCGGGAAAACCGGTTGCGCCTTCTTTGAAGGAATTTTTTCAGAGTAATATCCCCGTATCATCGAAAAAGAAATTCATTATCCCCAGGTCCGGGGCGCAGAGAAATTATATTGAGGCAATAAAGCAGTATGACATGGTCATCGGCATAGGTCCGGCCGGGACAGGGAAGACATATCTTGCCATGGCGATGGCGATAAACGCCCTTCTGAACAAGCAGGTCAGCAGGATCATACTTGCGCGTCCCGCTGTTGAAGCAGGAGAAAAACTCGGTTTCCTCCCCGGCGACCTGTATGAAAAGGTGAACCCGTATCTGAGGCCTCTTTATGACGCCCTCTTTGACATGATGGAAGCGGAAAAGGCGTCCAGCCTCATTGAAAAAGGTATTATTGAAATAGCGCCTCTCGCCTTTATGAGGGGCAGGACCCTGAACGATTCCTTCATTATTCTCGACGAAGCCCAGAACACGACTTCGGAGCAGATGAAAATGTATCTTACGCGACTCGGGTTTAATTCAAAGACGGTTATTACAGGGGACATCACCCAGATCGACCTCCCGCCTGGAAAAGTATCCGGTCTTGTGGAGACTAAACAGATATTAAAAGATATCAAAGGAGTATATTTTGTTTACTTTTCCGAAAAAGACGTGGTCAGGCACAAACTTGTGCAGGAAATCATAAGGGCTTATGAAAAATTCGAGAAAGGCCGTAATATTAAGCCATGAAAAACATAAAGCTTCCTGATCAGAAAAAGCATTTTTTGCATATCAATAAAAATATCCTGCTGAAGGTGGCCCTGCTTGTAGTATTCGCCGCTGTTCTGAATATCTCGCTTATATGGGGGAAGGCCATCCCCGTCGAGTCCATCGCGGGCGCGTTTTTCATTACGGCTTTGCTGTTGCTCATCCTTTACAAGGACTTCATAAGATACAAGCCCCAGATAAAACAGGATTACAAGCTCCTTATTCTTATAGGGGTCCTCTTGTCCGGCAACCTTATCATAGGCCGTGTATTCTTTTATGCCCTGCAGGGGATCATAGAGCTTGCAGGCACTTTTGATTCTTTTTTTGCCGTTTATGCAATTCCGCTTGCCATGGGGTCGATGCTTGCGGCCCTCCTGATCGATATCCATACCGCTATTGTCTTTACCGTCATTACAAGCCTCCTTGCAGGCTTGTGGCTCGGAGACCCGCTGTATTCAATATTTATATTCGCCTCCGGACTCACCGGGGCCTTTGGAGTCATAAGATGCAAAAAACGCTCCGCGATCTGGAGGGCGGGTTTTTATGTCGGTCTTGTCAGTGTATCCACAGCGCTTGTCATCGCGCTTTTCAGGGAGCAGTTTTTTACCGTCAACAGTCTCTTTATAACGGGCCTTGCCTTTTCCAACGGCATTATTGTCGCCACTCTCGTTTCGGCGCTCCTGCCGCTCTTTGAATATTTATTCAAATCAACAACAGACATAAGCCTCCTTGAGCTCCTTGATCTCAACCAGCCTCTTATGCGGGAACTTCTGATGGAGGCCCCCGGCACATATCATCACAGCATTATCGTAGGCAGTCTTGCGGAGGCTGCCGCGGAAGCGGTGGGGGTAAACCCCCTGCTGGCGAGGGTGAGCTCGTATTATCACGACATCGGCAAGATCAAGATGCCGGACTATTTCGTGGAAAACCAGATAGCGGTCGTGAGCAAACACGATAAGATCACTCCGCGCATGAGCAGCCTGATTTTGCTGTCTCATGTGAAAGAAGGGGTCGAGCTGGCAAAAAAACATAAGATTCCCCAGGTAATAATAGATATTATTCAGCAGCACCACGGCACTTCAGTACAGACCTTCTTTTATCAGAAAGCCAGGGAGCAGCATGACAGCCTTACTCCGGTGGCTGAAGAAGACTTCAGGTATCCGGGGCCCAAGCCGCAGACCCGGGTCGCCGCGCTGGTCCTTATGGCGGACGCGGTTGAAGCAGCGTCAAGGGTCCTTTCGGATTCTTCTCCTGCTCGGGTGGCCCTCCTCGTTGATAAAATAATCAACCACTGCTTTATCGACGGGCAGCTTGACAACTGCGAACTGACCCTCAAGGACATACGGGAAATCAAGACCAACTTTGTTTTTCTCCTGAGCAGCATGTATCACAAACGCATCAATTACCCCGGATTCGAAATAGGGAAGGATGAAGATACTCATAAAAGACCGGCAAAGGCGCAGGCCCTTAAATAAAAACAGGGTAATCAGGGTGTCCCGCGGGACCCTCTCTTTTTTAAACCAGCACAAGGCTGAATTAAGCATACTCTTTGTGGGAGACAGAGAGATGACCCGGCTCAACTCTGAATACAGGGGCGTTCACAAAAGCACGGACGTCCTTTCTTTTCCACAAATAAGCGGGTTTACTCCCGGCTCCTCACTTCTCACTCCTCACTTTGTGCTTGGAGACATAGTCATCAGCGTGCCCAAGGCCGAATCACAGGCAAAAGCGTCCGGCCGCGGTTTTTATGACGAGGTCCGCCGTCTGCTGATTCACGGCATACTGCACCTTCTGGGATACGATCATGAGAAATCGGCTTACAGTGCAACCGTAATGAAGAAAAAGGAACAGGAGATATTTCATGCCACTCAGGAAATGGATTGAAAGCAGCAATCACGCCATCGAAGGCATCCTTCACGCGGCAAAGACGCAGCGGCACATGCGGTATCATTTATACGCTGCCATACTGATACTCATAATCAGTTTTTCCCTCGGCATCAACTGGTCGGAGTTTGTGATATTAATAACTCTGTCCATCGTCGTGCTTTCGGTCGAAATGCTCAACTCGGCCGTTGAAGCGATCACGGATGTGCTGTTTAAAGAATACCATGAGCAGGCAAAACGGATAAAAGACATGGCTGCAGGCGCCGTCCTGATAACGGCGCTCGGCGCGGCGGTAATCGGATATATTATCCTTTATGAGCCGGTTAAAAATTTTTATTACGACGGGCTGAACGTCGCGAAACACGTGGAATCCGACGTGGCCTTTGTCGCCCTCATCGTCGTGCTTATTCTGGTGGTGCTGACAAAGGCGTTTTTCGGAAAGGGGCAGCCGCTGAGGGGGGGGATGCCCAGCGGGCACGCCGCGGTCGCTTTCTCAATCTGGACTGCCGTCACGTTCATCACTGAGAGCTTTGTGCCTTCCCTGCTCGTATTTATAATGGCGGGACTGATCGCGCAGGGCAGGGTCAGCACCGGAGTGCATAAGCCGATCGAGGTAATCATGGGCGCTCTTTTAGGCATAGCCGTCACCTTTCTGCTCTTCAGGGTATTCTCATAACGCATGTTTTCCAGGATAAAAAAGTTCAATCCTTCGGTCGATAAGAGATTTCTTGTTGCCCTTTCCGGTATTTTATGGAGCGTTGTCGGGACAATGCTCTGCAGGCTCGCCGTTCGCTGGTTGTCACTGGAAGGCGGGCTGCATGCCGTCCGGCTGGGTCTTGCCGGTGCCATCCTCGCTCTCCTGATTTATTACTTCGGCTTTCTGAAACTGGTGCGCAGGAATACCGAGCGTATCCTTTCAAAAAAAGAGAAGATTTGCATCTTTGCGTTCCAGCCGTGGAAGAGTTATATAATTATCGCCGTCATGATCGGTCTGGGGGTCATACTCAGGAGCTCGTCTCTGCCGAAGCAATACCTTTCCGTAATCTACATGGGCTTTGGAGGGGCGATGGTCCTTTCAAGTCTTGTGTATTATCGTAACTTCTTCAGAAAAACATAACAGATACGCGGACCTTATTAATTTGGCTTGATATAATGTTCAAAAATGTCTTGCTTTTTTTTACATGAACTGCCAAAATATCAGGCTCTTATAAAACAAAATACAGGGATTCGGAAAAATGAAGATATTTTATTACAAAGGACAAAACAGGAACGGTTTCAGCCGTATCATATCGGCAGTATTACTTTTTGCGGCGCTTCTCATAACAGGGTTTGTCGCGTATCAGCTATTTCTCGTACCGAAGCCTTTACTGAAGGGGACCGAATCATTTGATTTTTTGTCCGCCGATAAGACCGTCACTCTGCAGGGGGAGAATATACGGTCTCTTGAGATTTCAATTTATCAGAACGGCAGGAAGATTGATCTGCTTAAAGATACACCGGCCGGGGATAAAAATACATTCACGCTGCGCATAAGACCTAAAGAGCTTGCCCTGTCGGACGGGACCGCGAACATGCTTGTCAGCGCAGAAGCCGGCATGTTCAGGAAACTGAAACAGGACATTAAAGTGGTCATTGATACAACGCCTCCTTCTCTTGAGGCGCTAAGGGTCCCGGAGATAATTACTCAGGGCGGGACAGGCTTTGCCGTGCTCAGGGCCAGGGACGCGGATGCGGTATTTATCGCGCTTGAAGATAAGATGTTTCCGGCTTTCCCGGCAGACAGAGGCGCTGATTATTATGTGTTTTTCCCTGTCCCGTTCAATGTGAAGGAGACCGCCGTATTGCGCGCGGTGGCAAAGGACAAGGCAGGGAACCGGAATGTTCTTTCGTTTCACACGGCGATTAAAACAGCGCGGTACAGATCGTCTTCCATAACCGTTAGTGACATGTTTATCAGCGCCGTTGCGTCATCCCTGCTGAACGAGACGACTGTTTCCGACTACGAAAGCGCCTTCAAGAAAGTAAATGAAGAATTGAGGGCGCAGGCCCTTGAGAAGCTGCTTGACATCTCGAAACAGACAGAACCAAAGATGCTGTGGGACGGGGCGTTCCTGCAGATGAAAAACAGCAAGGTTATGGCCGGCTATGGGGACAAAAGGACCTATATGTACAAAGACAGAATAATCAGCGGCAGCGTTCATCTCGGTTATGACCTCGCGTCAAACGCGCAGGCCCCTGCCGAAGCTGCCAACTCCGGGCTTGTCAGGTTTGCCGGAGACCTCGGCATATACGGCAATACGGTAATTATAGACCACGGCATGGGGCTTATGAGCCTTTACGGCCACCTGTCCGTGATAAATGTGTCTGAAGGACAGGCTGTCGGTAAGGGGGACATAATCGGCAGGACAGGGGCCACGGGACTTGCCGGAGGCGACCATCTTCATTTCGGGATACTCGTTCATGGTTATGAAGTGTCCCCCCTGTTCTGGTGGGACCTGCACTGGATTCAGGTCAATGTGCTTGAGGCAATAACAGGATGATTCACAAAAAATTCAAAATTATGATTTAACGTATAGACAAAATAAGAATTCACGATATAATTAAAAATATAAAATGAAAGGTGTGAAACACTATGGATCGCCAGGTCACAAAAGAAGAAGTCCCGTCATATGAAATCGTTGAAGAGAAGATCAGAGAGATCGACGGCTCTATCATAATCCTCAGGATTTTCTATATTTTTATGCACATCGCATATAAATTCCAGGTGATAAAAAATGATAAGCTGTGCACTGTTGAGATTCCCAGGAAGCTGCTTGAGGGTTTAAGAAGCAGGAATTTAATGCTGGAAGAGGAGCTGAACAGAATTATAAATACTTCTCTTGAACATTCCGACTGCTGGAACAAAGTATAGGAAACTATTCATATTTGACGCTTATATTTCCGCCTTTGCTTTTTGCCAGGTATAAGGCCTTATCACTCTGATTGAGCAGATCTTCCATGCTGATATTATTGGTTTTATAGGGAAATGTCGCCGTAATCCCGATACTCAGGGTGCGGGAAATATTCCCAAGGTATCCTTTCCCTTTTATGCTTGCGGCAAAGTTCCTGGCCTCAAACCCTTTCCTTATCCGCTCCGCTACGATATAAGCGAGGGTCATGTCCGTTTCGGGGAGAACGACGATAAATTCTTCCCCCCCGTATCTGAAAGAACGGTCAAATTTTCTGGTGTTCTCTTTTATCAGGACGCCGACATACCCGAGCATAATATCGCCGGCGGATTGGCCGTAAGCGTCATTGATGCTCTTGAAGCCGTCTATGTCTATCATCATCAGGGCAAGAGGGTGGCCGTACCTGTTGCAGCGCGCGATCTCATTTTCAAGGACAGTTATGAGATGGTGCCGGTTGAACAGGCCGGTAAGCTTGTCGGTTATCATCATCTTCTGGATTTCCCTGTTCTTGACATCTATCTGCTCCAGCGCCGCGACCAGCTCCCGACTCAAATGCTCAATATGGGACCTGTCTTCCAGCGTCTTAACTTTCTGTTTATTAAATAAAAACATTATATTGTTGAAAAGCTCACCTGTCTCTTCCACAATGGATGGACATGAATCTTTAAAAACTCTGCAAGCGGAGCACATTGCGTATTTCTCCTCGAAGGGGCCCTGATGCTCTCCTCCGCAATAGGTGTCTTCACTTTGCCAGCATCTCACGGTGCCGGAATCGAGTCCGTATAAGGGACATTCAACGGATTTGCAGGCAAGGGTCTTCCAGCAGCTTGCGATGCATGAATTTTCAAAGACCGCGCCTTCGCCGCCCGACAATGCCTTTATAAGGACCGGGATAATCTCTTCCCTGAGCCTTTTCATGAAAATATTATCTGCTTCTTTTTTTGAGGTGTTCAATTAATTGTCCTATAGAACTCTCAAGTGGTTTCTTCACAGGAGCGTTTTAAATCACCCGCAGATGCAGAGCTAACCGCTCAACCGGGATTTAATTTATAAATCGGTATATTTTTCCGGAAAGTTTAGATAAATATCCTTTCAACAGCATAACACCCTCTCACGCATTCCAGGAAATACGCATCATGACCGCGGCTTCAGGGGCCGTATGACAGATATCATATTTATTTTTGCAAAGTTATGCAATTCTACAACCAAGAGGTGCGTATGTTAAAAAACGGTTGTCCCGGAAGTAATGAAATAAAAGAACCTAAACCCGAAGACATGCCGTGCCGTCACTGCGGGAAAGAAATAGAGATATGGAGCGATGAAACTGAAATCAGGTGCAAGTTCTGCGGTAAAGTTAATATGCGGGCGATTGGTCCCACATGCCTCGACTGGTGCGCCTTTGCTAAAGAATGCGTCGGTGAGGAAAAATTCAGAAGGGTAAAAGGGGGAGGCAGGAATTGAGTATTTAATGTGTCTTTGTATTATATCTCTTCCTTCTTCTTCCTGTTTATAATCCGTGAGGCCCAGATCCCCGCTTCATATAATATAACAATAGGCACCGCCATCAGGGACTGGTTGAAGGCGTCCGGGGTCGGAGTCAGCAGCGCGGCAGCGACAAAAGCTAAAAGGACCGCGTACTTCCTGTTTTTTGCCAGAAAATCGGTTGTCAGAATGCCCATCCTTGTAAGGAAAACCTGAAGGACCGGCAGCTCGAAGACGGCACCGAAGGCCAGAATGAATTTCAGGCAGAAGTCGATATATTTTTCCGCTGAAAGCATCGGCTTGATGTTTTCAGTCTTATATGTCATGAGAAAATTTACAGCGAAAGGGAGCACGATGAGAAAGCAGAAAAGGGCGCCGATTAAAAAAAGGTTCGTAGTGACGAAAATAAACGGGATTGCGAATTTTTTCTCTTTAGGCTTGAGCCCGGGGGCTATAAATTTCCAGACCTGATGAAAAATAATAGGGGAGCTGATAATACATGCGCTGATAAGCGCTATTTTCAGGTGCATCCACAATGCCTCCGCAGGAGCGAGAAAGACCAGCGACAGCTCCTTCTCTGTCGGGACAAAAGAAATAAATGGATTGTGCAAAGAAAAGTTGATGGTATTGTGAAGCGGCAGGGTCAGGATACTGAATATATTTTCAGAGTAAGAGAAGCAGAAGCCGAACGTAATACTGACGGCTACAAGCGATACAACGATTCTGTTCCTTAACTCGTAAAGGTGTTCTGTAAGAGGCGCTTTATCCATCGTTTTCCGCTTCTGTCTTTATTTTTTTCTCCTCAACAATGTTTGCCTGCGGACCCCCCGCCTGACTTTCCGCCTTTCCTGATGGTTCTTTATTGCCGGCATCGGTCTTTGTATCAATATCCGGCTCTATGGCATTTTTGAATGACTTCTCAAGATCGGCCTTTGCTTCCTTTATATCGTTTGATATGTTCAGGTCAGGCCCTACGGCATCTTTGAATGACTTCCCAAGATCGGCCTTCGCTTCATTTATTTCTTTTGATATGTTCAGGTCGGACTCGTCGAGAGAGTTTTTAACATTGCGCATAGCGGCCTTAAGCTCCCTCATGCCTTTGCCGAGCGTTCTGCCGAGTTCGGGCAGTCTTTTAGGTCCGAAAACAAGAAAGGCGACGATGAAGATTACAATAAGCTCCTGCATGCCGAGATCAAACATGGTTTCTCCGGAAATTACCTTTATTAATATCCAATGAAATGTGTCACTTGCTTCTTAAACATATCAGAAATCCTCAATAGGTGTCAATTTTCAGCCGCTGGCCTCCGTCCTTGACGAAAGCCCGTTTATGTCTTAAATTAAATGTGCGACCTATTGGCTGAGTTTTAACGGGCTTGGGTATAGGTTGCGGGGTACTCGGTGTTACAGCACTGGGTACCCATTTTTATTGTTATTAAATCCATTGGTGGCGATCTTCCCAAAATAAAATAATTCATGCTATCCGAATATGGGCCATGCTTTATAGCCGTATTCGGAGGCAACCATTAATTTACCAGTCCGCCAATGGCGGTACTTTTTGATAAACCTTCTGATTGCCTTTCGTGTAGACTTCTTTTTGACTATCATAAGGCCACTCCTTTCTGAGCGACCCTATTGATATTAGGTGTGATTTTGTTATAATGAAGTTGGGTACACACCCAATACGCCCCAAGGCCACTCAATTTATTAGGGGCTACTGGCAGATAAGCTCTGGAACAGCTTATCTGCCGTTTTATTTTTATTTATTTCGCTTCTTCTATCGTTTTTATAACACGCTTCGTTAATGGCATTAAATATTTTTTCCTGTTCTCCGTCTTTTTTGATGTTATTATTTCTCTTTTATCGAGTCTATAAAGCGCAATAAATACATCTCTTTTTATATCGCTTGAAGAAGACGTATAGCCACTCTTAATTAACTCTTCATAAACCTGCCCTGCATCTAAGTATGAGTCTGAGTTAGAAAGCACATCAAGGACGGCCTGACTTAAAGACATGTTTTTATATTTTTCATTTAAGCTTTCAGGTGTAATGCGATTGAACGTCGATTCATCTAAAGGTAAATCTGATTGCACCATTTTTTCTTGTTCCAACAGTTTCACAGCCTCATAAGCGATGTGCATTTTTTCTTTTAGTGCATTGACCTTGTTTGCGTATTCTCTTTCGTATTCCTCAATTTCAGATTTATACTTTTTTATTAAACTGTTCAACATCGAGGCTTCTTTGTCCATTTTAATACCTCCTTTTATCTAAGGATAATAACCCATATTAGCATATGTAAAATGATACTGCAAGTATTTAATTATGTCACTTGACAATTGTCAAATGAGAATCTAATTGACAAGGTATGTGGTTTGATATATATACTGATTGAAGGGTTTCCCGTATGGGAAACGCTTTAAGAAGTATATATAACTGGAGGCACAAATGATCAAATTTAAATTCAATGAGAAAAAAGCAACTCAGGCTACAGCCCTTTTGTTAAAAAATAATGACGGCAAAATGAATTACATGAAGTTAATCAAGTTGTTATATTTAATTGATAGAGAAGCACTTTCTTTATGGGAAAGACCTATAACAGGCGATACGTATGTTTCAATGAAACGTGGCCCCGTATTAAGTAATGTTTTAGATTTAATCAATTATGGTGAAAATGTAAGTTCTTATTGGTATAAATATATCAGCGAACCCTTAAACTATGAACTTCGATTAAGGGAATGCGATCCAGGTCAAGATTTATTAAACGAAAAAGAAATAGAAATAATTAATCAAATAGGGGATCAATTTAAAGATTTCAATCAATGGGAAATGGTTGAGCTTTGTCATGAGATGTTACCTGAATGGCGAGACCCCGGCACTAACACATGTAGCGAAATTCACATAAACGATATCTTTAATGCTATTCGCCCCAAATCAGACGAAGAACTGAAAGAAATTGAAGAAGAAGTAAATAATTTGGCCTACTTAAAAGAAGTTCTTGCAATTGAGGATTAATTGATAGTTCCGGGTTTTACTTTTCTTTCTCGCACACCTCGCTATGAAACACAACATCTCTATATCATTATTGTATTGCTGAATAATAATGAAGATGCAATTATGGTAAATGTCACTACCAAAAAAGAGAGTAGTGATACCTCATGTACCCTTTGTGTAGGAGATCATAGTTTTATATCACGAGACTCTGTGATTAATTATAGGGATGCAAAAAAGCCTAAGGTAGCCTCGTTAATAACAGCGATTGAGAAAAGTATTATTACCCCAAATAGTCCCGTATCGGATAGTTTATTACAAAAGATTCTCTTAGGAGCTTTAAGTTCACCTTTTTTCCCTGAGGGCTTTAAACAGTATATTTCACAATAAACTATTTACCTTATTGTTTCTTCACCCACGCTGTCATTAACGGTTTTTGAATATCGACTTTCAAAAGTCAATCCCTGACATTTCAAGTTAGGACACTACCCCACGTTGGTAAAATTCCTTCCCCATTTTGGTAATCTACTACTATAAAGGTCTTTTCAATACAACTACTGTTGAACTATCTTCAAGATATGATATTGGGAATACTGATATAACTTCCCATCCTTCTTGTCCCAATTTATTCATATATTCTTCAAGCTCAAGTGTCTCCGTATCTTCTTTAAAAAAAGTTTGATTTGGGAAAGACATTGTACGATATTCCCATCGTTGTATTTTCGACATGACGTTATTTTACTATTATTGAAGATTATTTCAAAATGTACCAACGCCCCGCTGCCGGAAGGCGCAAAGAAAAAGTTGTACTTTTGCAACCTCCATGATTTATGGTATATTCTTAGGCAATGGATAAAAAGCTCATTGATGAATCAAAGAAATATTTGATGAACACATACAACCGGGCCCCTATCGTCCTGCGGAAAGGCAGGGGGATGAAGGTATGGGATTCCACAGGGAAAGAATACCTCGATTTTGTGGGCGGAATTGCGGTGAATTGTCTCGGCCACTGTCATCCCAAGGTTGTCATCGCCCTGCAGAAACAGGCGCAGCGACTTATTCATGTCTCAAACCTGTACCACATTGAGCCTCAGATAAGGCTCGCGAAATTATTAGTTGAAAATTCATTCGCCGACAAAGCCTTTTTCTGCAATTCAGGCGCCGAGGCCATAGAAGGGGCGATCAAACTCGCGCGAAAATACGCGAAAGACCATGTCTCCCCTAAAAGATATGAAATCATAACCGCTGTCGGCTCGTTCCATGGGAGGACTCTTGCGGCGTTGAGCGCCACCGGACAGGAAAAATTTCAGAAGGGATTTGAACCGCTGGTCCCCGGATTCAGGTATGTGCCTTTTAACAATGCCGACGCCGTCAGGAAGGCGATTAATGCCGACACCTGCGCCGTAATGCTCGAACCGATACAGGGCGAAGGCGGCATAAGAGTGCCTTCCGGTAACTACCTGCAGCAGGTCCGCCAGATTTGTGATGAGAACAAACTGCTGCTTGTTTTTGACGAGATTCAGACCGGAATGGGAAGGACCGGAAAACTCTTCGCTTATGAACATTTCAGCGTGCAGCCTGATATCATGGCGCTCGCAAAGGGATTAGGCGGCGGGGCTCCGATAGGAGCGCTCCTCGCTAAAGAGCACGTAGCCGCGGCGTTTCAGCCCGGCGCCCACGCGTCCACCTTCGGCGGCAACCCCCTCGTGTGCGCGGCGGCCGCTGCAACTATAGAGACGCTGCTTGAGGACGGTTTCCTGCTCGACCACTGCCGCCGTATCGGCAAGTACTTTACAGACTGTCTTGAGAAGCTGAAAAAAGAATACTCATCCTACATCATCGAGGTCAGGGGGTTGGGACTGATGCTGGGAATGGAGATCACACAGGCAGGAGACCCGATAGTCGAATCATGCGCGAAGATGGGGATTCTAATAAATTGTACAAGCGGCAACGTGCTCCGCTTTACCCCCCCGCTCATTGTGACAGAAAAGGAAATTGATCATCTGATTGACACACTTGAAGAAATTTTCGGAAGTCAGTAGAAGGGGAACAGAAATGAAAAAGGATTTTTTAACGCTTCTGGATTTGACCTCTGAAGAGCTGCAAGCTCTTCTCAGGCGCGCGGCCGAATTCAAGTCGGGAAAAGATGTCTCCGCGTGCCCTCTGATGGGGAAGAGCATAGGGCTTATGTTCAACAAGACTTCGACGCGAACGCGGATATCTTTTCAGACAGGCATATACCAGCTCGGCGCACAGGCGATTTACATAAATACAAATGAACTCCAGCTTGGAAGAGGTGAATCCCTTGAGGATACCGCGCGGGTCCTTTCAAGGTTTTTACACGGGATCGTAATAAGGACCTACGAGCACAGCACTATTGAAAAACTTGCCGCAAATTCCACTATCCCGATAATCAACGGCCTTACGGACCTGCATCACCCCTGTCAGGCCCTTGCGGATGTATTGACGGTCCGGGAAAATAAGGGCCGGCTCAGGGACGTCCGCATGGCATATATCGGCGACGGCAACAACGTGGCCAATTCATTGATAGAGGCCGCCCTGCTAACGGGAATAGACCTCGTCCTTGCGTGTCCCAAGGGGCTTGAGCCCGACAGCATGGTTTTGGAGAATGCCCGTTCCGGGGGAGCGAAAGTAAGAGTCCTGACAGACCCTGCCGAAGCTGCAAAGGACGCCGATGTCCTCTATACGGATGTCTGGATAAGCATGGGACAGGAGAAAGAGGTCGAGAGGAAGAAAAAGAAGTTCGAGGGATACCAGATCAACAGGAGACTCGTATCTCTTGCAAAGCCTGACGCGATTGTTATGCATTGCCTGCCCGCGCACAGGGGTGAAGAAATAACGGATGAGGTGCTCGATTCTCCCCGGAGCGTCGTTATCGACCAGGCGGAAAACAGGCTTCATACGCAGAAGGCGTTGCTTGAAATGCTGGTCAAGTGAACCCTGGAACCCGTTGGCAACGGAGAGCGCCATGAACATGCAGGAATTGATTAAGCCATTAATACAGAAGAATACCTCAAAGATCATAATGGTCGTCCTTGACGGGGTCGGCGGCCTTCCCGACGCTTCAGGGAGGACCGAGCTTGAAGCGGCTGATACGCCTAATCTCGACGCGCTTGCAAGGGGTTCCGCCTGCGGACTGCATATACCCGTGGCCCATGGGATCACGCCGGGAAGCGGGCCCGGTCATCTCGGCATATTCGGATATGACCCCCTTGAGTGCCAAATCGGCAGGGGGATACTCGAAGCGCTCGGTCTCGGTCTTGAAGTGAAAAAGACGGATGTGGCGGTCAGGTGCAATTACGCGACTTTCAAAGACGGCGTTATCGCGGACAGACGCGCCGGGAGGGTCCCCACTGATCAGAGCAGGAAACTCACGGAGAGGCTGCAGCAGGAGATAGAAAAGATAGATGACGTCGAGCTCACTTTTGCGCCGGGCATGGAGCACAGGTTTGCAGTGCTCATGAGATTTCCAAACAACCTGGAGCCGGATGCGGCAATGCTGTCCGACACGGACCCGCAAAAGGAAGGCAAGGCGCCTCTGCCGCCTGCGGCGTTTTCAAAAAACGCGGAAAGGGTTTCAGCGATCGCGGAGAAGCTTATAAAGAAGGCGCATGAAATCCTGAGGAATGAGGAGAAGGCCAATTTCATCCTGACCCGGGGCTTTTCAAACATGCCTCATATCCCGGTGTTCAAAGAGGCCTTCGGGTTGAAGGCATTAGCCATCGCGACATATCCGATGTACCGGGGGCTTGCGAAGCTCGTGGGCATGGAAACTCCGGCGCTTGAAGGGACCGTTGAGGATGAAATCAGCTTCCTGAAACAGAAATACAATGATTATGATTTTTTCTTTATGCACGTAAAGAAGGTCGATTCGTACGGCGAGGACGGTAATTTCGAGGGCAAGGCCGCGAGGATTTCGGAATTCGATAAACTGCTTCCTCAGGTGCTTGAATTAAAACCCGACGTCCTGGTCATAACCGGCGACCATTCAACCCCCGCAATGATGAAGGGACATAGCTGGCACCCGGTGCCTGTCCTCCTTAAATCACCTTATGTGCTCGGCAATATCTGCAATGCCTTTTCAGAGCGTGAATGCGTCAAAGGCGAACTCGGCATCCTTCCAGCATTGAATATCATGCCCTTGGCGCTGGCCCACGCATTAAGACTCAAGAAGTTCGGGGCGTAAGCATGGTGCGAGAGAGGGGAGTTGAACCCCTACGGTGTTACCCACTGGATCCTAAGTCCAGCGCGTCTGCCAGTTCCGCCACTCTCGCTGATTGATTTTATAGGATTATTTCAAAATTGGTCAAACACTATGATCAAATTACGGCTGAAATTGCAGTTTTGGAGAGGACGCTCGGAGCGGGAGGGATGGACGATTGCCGCTCAGGAGCAAAACAGCGGTGATCAGGCAGGATACTCCTGCTGCTGACATTCAGAAAATGAGTACAAGAAAAATTCTCTCAGCAGACATCGGGGGCACAAACAGCAGGTTCGGCTGTTTTGAGACGGATGCAGCGGGGAGGCTCGCCCTCGTGGGATCAAAATGGTTCAGGACAGGGGACGCGGACTCATTCACCCGCCTGATAACCATGGTGAATCAAAGTGATTTCCCCCTCAGGTCTTCCGACTCTGATATGGCTGTCTTTGCGGTTGCAGGGCCGGTTGAAAAAAACGGGGTCTACAGCGCTCCGCCTCTAATTCCGTGGGACATTGATATTACAAATGCGAGGGATGATTATGGCCTCAGGAGATGCGCCCTGATAAACGATTTTATTGCTCAGGCGTTCGCAACGAGGACCCCTGCCGGGAAGTCCGCGCAGGAAATATTGCCCGGTAATATTCCTCCTGACGGAACTGTTGCGGTGATAGGCGCCGGCACAGGACTCGGAAAAGCAGCGCTTGTCCCCGGCAACGCAGGAAGTTATGTTGCCGTTCCCTCTGAAGGAGGACACGCGAGTTTCCCTTTTGTTTCTGATCCTGAGTTTAAATTTCAGAAGTTCGTTATGCGGGAACTCGGCGAAGAATACCTAACAGGAAATCATATCGTGTCGGGAAAGGGTTTAAGCCTTATACATAAGTTTCTTACCGGAGAAAAACTGGAGCCGAAGGAGGTTGTAACAAGATGCACGCCGGCAAGTGAAACGCTTGCCTGGGCAGCACGGTTTTACGGGAGGACCTGCCGTAATTATGCTCTGGAGGTGCTTTCGCTTGGCGGCATGTACATAGCAGGCGGTGTTGCCGCAAAACTACCCGGGATGCTTACTCATAAGGCTTTCGGTGAAGAGTTTCGCAGTTCAAAAACCATGTCGAGGATACTCGAACAGATATCCGTCTTTCTGATAACAAACGAAGAAAGCGGTCTCTGGGGAGCGGCTTTGCTGGGGCAACAGATGTTGAAAAAAGAGGGCGCTTTTTAAATGCATTTTATAAATCAAAGAGAGAGGTCAAGGGGGTAGGGGTCCTTAAGTTATAAGGAGGCGAATCATGCCAACATACGATTTTGATATTGGGATTCTTGGAGGTGGGGCGGCAGGGCTAACGGTTGCGTCCGGCGCGAGCCGGTTTGGCGCAAAGACCCTGCTCATTGAAAAGGAAAAGGCTCTCGGCGGCGACTGCCTGCACTACGGCTGTGTGCCGAGTAAGACCCTGATCAGGTCCGCTCATGTGTACCATATGCTGAAAAATGCCTGGCGATATGGTCTTCCAGGTGTGGATATAAGGCCCGTCGATTTTGCGGATATCGCCAAACGCATCCAGTACGTCATCGGCGCTATTCAGAAGCATGATTCGGTAGAGCGATTCTGCGGTCTCGGGGTAAAGGTTGAATTCGGGAATGCGGCTTTTGTCGACGAACATGCCGTCAGGGTGAACGGCAATATGTACTCGGCAAAGAAATGGGTGATCTCTTCCGGCTCCTCACCTGATATCCCGCCCATTGAAGGTATTGATGCGACACCTTATATAACAAACAAGGAAATATTTTCACTCGACAACCTGCCGAAATCCATGATAGTCGTCGGGGCCGGGCCGATTGCGATCGAGATGGCCCAGGCCTTCTCCCGTCTTGGAACAAATGTGACGGTAATACAGCGCAGCGGTCAGATCCTGAGCAAAGAAGACAAGGATATGGCAGATACGGTCATGAAGGTCCTTGAGACAGAAGGGGTAACATTTCACCTGAATGCTGCTGTCGTCAGGACAAAAGATATGGGAAACGAGAGGGAAGTGGTTATCAAAGGTAAAGACGGTCAGGAGGTGAGCCTGAAGGCTGAAAGGCTGCTCATTGCGCTTGGAAGAAAAGTAAATACCGAAGGACTCGGACTGGAGGGGATTCCTCTGAATTTTGACAAGAAAGGCGTTAAGGTCGATAACAGGATGAGGACCAATCATGCGCATATATATGCCGCGGGAGATGTCACCGGGGAATATCAGTTTACACACGCTGCGGGATATGAAGGGGGCATTGTCCTCAGCAACGCGATTCTCCATTTGCCGAGAAAAGCGGATTACACATTCCTCCCGTGGTGCACCTATACCGACCCTGAACTTGCAAGCGTCGGGATGAATGAAAAACGCGCGAAGGAAGCCGGTATCGAATATTCGGTCTGGACAGAGGAGTTCAGGGCCAATGACAGGAGCCTTGCGGAAGGCGAAGAGACCGGAAAGATCAAGATGCTCCTTGATACAAAAGGGAAGCCCATCGGCGTGCAGATACTCGGACCCCAGGCCGGAGAACTGGTGAGCGAGTGGGTAGCTGTCCTGAACGGCGGCGTAAAGCTGTCAACGCTTGCCGGCGCAGTGCACCCTTATCCCACACTTGCCGAAATAAACAAGAGGGTTACCGGGAATTACTTTTCCGGCAAGGTCTTTTCAGAAAAGGTGAAGAAGACACTTAAGTTCTTCTTTCATTTTAAAGGAAGGGCATGCGGGGAAACGAAGTCGAAATAGAAGAAACGCATTATTGTTCATCGTACGTCCTTATAATATCTGATAAGTTTTCCCGGGGCAATTTTCAGGAATGTATATGAGAAGGCGTTGGCCCAGTCTCTGAATGTAGTGTATATGACCCCCTCTTTCAGCCAGCGTCTTGGAGATGCCTTTATGGGCGGTCTTACAAAAACTATCTTCCCCAGTTTTTTCAGTCTCAATGATATTTCTATATCTTCCATCAAAGGTATGTCCGCAAAACCTTCTATACTGTCGAATATCTCCTTTCTTAAAAACATCCCCTGGTCTCCATAAAGAAGGGACGTCACGTGCGCCCTGAGATTAGCCCCGGATTCAATAATCCTGAAACGTAATCCGGGGTCGGATATCCCAAGGTCAAATCCTCCTGCCACGACTTTTTTATCACCAAGAGCTTCCCTTATCAGTGGAAAGGCATTGTCAGGTAAGACGCAATCAGCATGAAGGAAAAGGAGTATATCCCCCTCTGCCTTCTGCGCGCCGAAGTTCATGACGCTTGCCCTGCCTGTCTTCGTCTGAAAAACTTTCCCGGTAAATTCATGGGCAATTGATAAGGTTTCATCAGCGCTCCCGCCGTCAACCACTATCAGCTCCTCGTTATTTGATAAACGGAGTAGTTCCAGCGTGCTGCGAAGGACTTTTGCCTCGTTGAGCACAGGCATTACTATGGATATTTTATTTAATCTCACTTTGTTAAACCACTCAAAATATGACCAGGCAGTAGATCATCATAAGCCGATGCTATTATAAACTGAAAATGATAACTTTTTAATTCCGGGCAACTGTTGTGCTTTATTTAAGATTGAAACGAATCAGAGACAAATGATGTAAGGATGCTTACAAACTTATTAATAATCCGGTCCGGAAAGTCTCCGTTCCGGAATCTGCTATAATTGAACATAAAAAAGGCAGGGTCTTTCAACCCTGCCCCTGCAGTACTCATAAGAATTATTACTTGCCTGTTCCTTTCTTAAAGATCGTTTTCAGAAGCTCCATATGCTTCGCGTCCGTCTTTGCAAAGCCTGTAACATCGGTGACCTTCTTCCATATTTCAGCGTCCTTTTGCGCATCGTGGCATGAAACGCATACATTGACCCTCATGATCCGGTCCTGTTCCTCTTTGTTAAAAGGTCTTGCGCCGTAATGATTCGTTGCCTGAAGCTGTTTCCCGTTTTCATCGACAATGCGTTCAAGTTCAAAGGGAATGTCTACGCCGTTGGCTTTTGGATTGTAAATGCCGCCGCCGAGACCGATTGTTTTGCGGTTTGCGTGGCAGTCTTCGCAGGCCCTCGCCTCTTTTGCTATGGTATGCGGCTGTATGGGATTGTGCGCGATGCCGGAAAAACCGTCATATGTTGTAAAGACCTTGTTAAGCATCGTTGCCTTACCGTCCTGACCTATTTGTGTAAATACAACCTGACATCCGGGGATATATGGAGAGACCTTCCCCTCTGAGTTCCAGCCTAAAACAGGCGACTCCCATCTCAGATATGAGCGCGTTTCACTCCATTTGTATGTGGTCTTCTGCTTTGCCTCCATGTTTCCGGCTTTGGAAAGATCATCTCCCGGTTTTGTATTAATCCAGTCTCCGCTCTGTGTCTTTGTGTCCTGCTGCGCGTGGCAGCCATAGCATTGGGGGGCCCATTTTGCATGACAGGCGTAGCATTCCATCTTGTTCATGTGCGCTGATATGCCCATAGCTGTTTTCGCGAGGGGTGAGCCTTTTGAGACTATGTCCTTTGTCTGGGGAACGACCCTCTTTTTTCCATCCATTTTGGAGGTAAGGATTATCTTGTCGCCATCTTTCCTGAGATTATTGAGGGTATTGCCCCATGAAGACTTGAGGCCGCTGTATGTCTTTGCGCTTCCATGACAATCCTCGCATTCAATCTCAACAGCCTGCCATTTTTTATTGTAGATGTTTCCGTCTCCATGCAGGTCCTGTATTGTATGACAATCCGTGCAGGTCATTCCTTTCTGATAATGTATGTCTGCCGTAAGATGGTTATAGAATTTTCCATGGAGTTTTTTACCGCCTTTTTTCCCGGCCTCGTCAGACCAGGGCGAACCGTATTCGTCGGACTCCATTGTACCGATATAGCTTACGCCTGTCCTCCCGCCTCTGTTATGGCAGTGGAGACACTGGTTTGAAGGAATTTTTGTGGTGATTTTATGGAGCTTCGGCCTGCCTTTCTGATTCTTGTCTATGGCCCGGTCGCTTCCTTCATATAGCCCGTTATCCGAATAGACAACATGACAAGCGGCGCAGCCGGAGGCCCGGTAGTCGCCGTCCTGTTGCGCGCCTTTTGACCATAAATGACACCTGAGGCACTGATCTCTCAGATAGTCATCGGACGGGTGATTATCCTTCCCCATCGGTTTTGATGCGTCATACAGAGGAAGCTGTCTCAGTGATTTCACTGCCCCTTTTTTCTCCGGGACATTTCCATCTTTGTCTTCCACGTCATAGGTTGCATACAAGGAGTTTTTTGTATCCTGGGCCGCCCAGTCATATCTTGTTCCACCTATCATCCCTGCCATTGTGGCGTGCATGGACTTCTTCGAGTTTGAAACGTCCTCCGCATGACAGACGCCGCATGTTTTATCGACGACCCTTAAATCAGCAGGGTTTGCATACATGCCCTTATGAGCGTCATCCTTTGTCGCCCCGTCAGGATTTCCCATATGACACTGAGTGCACGCAAGCTGTGACATGACAGGCGTGTCGGCAATGGGTTCAATACCTTCATGACACTTCAGGCAGCCGGCTTCCCCGGAAGTCGCTGCACCGGTCTGTTGACTGTAAATTCGGTCTGTTTTAAAAAACATCAGGCCAATCAACGCAACAGTTACAAGAAAAAATGCGGTAAATAATTTCCTTTTCATGTTTCCTCCTTTCAATTAAGCAGCTCTTTCATATGTTTCTCCAGATCATCAGGCGCTTCTGTGCCTCTGTATTTTATAATTCCTTTTCTGTCAATAACGATATGAGTCGGCGTGCCCATGACCCCGAATGAATTGATGACCTTTCTGTCTTTATCAAAGATATTCGTGAAGCTCATCCCTCCGGTCTTAATATACTTCCTGACGCCTTCAACCCTTTCGTTTATGCCGACATTCACTCCTATAAACTCTATCCTGTCCGACAATTTTTTATGCAGCCCGCCAATGCGAAAATAAATACCACAGTTAATGCAACAAGTCTTTTCATTGAATTTCTCCTAAAGTGTTTTTTTCAGTTCTTCGATACTTAAATCAGATACAAGGGCATACGTAACGCCCCGTTCCTGCCACAAGAGCAGGTTATAGCCTTTCCGCTCAACAACATGCACTTTTTTGTCCTTTAATATCACCTCCTCACCAGTTAATAATCTTTCAGGGTTCAGTTCGGTCGTCATAAACAGGGAAAGCTGTGAACCGCCGTGTTCATAAAAGATAAGGGCCAGTCGTTTCTCATCCAGCAGGCAGAGCCGCGCCCCCTTAAGTGTCGCAGACAGCCCGGGCACAACCGCCCCGAAATCCACCCTCCCGTTAAACCAGGTCTTTATCTCGCCGGGGTCCGATGAAATTATCTGTATACCCGAATATGACTGAAAATCGATATGGTCGTTGACGATCTTTTCAACGAGGGACGCTGTATCACTATGGAGTTTGACGATATACCCCCCGGCAAACAACATCAGTATCGCGGCAATGGATATGACTTTATACAGCAATTTTGAATGTGTCTTCCTTGCGGGAACAGGTTTTAATAACAGCCGTCTCAGCTCCGAAGGCGCTTCATCTTTTGCGACTTTCTCCCTGAGCAAGGCTGAAAATGCCCTTTCCTGTTCAAAGAACGTCCTGCATTCAGGGCATTCATTTACATGCCTTTTTGCCTCAACCATTTCCTGAGTGACTACCTCAGGAAATTCGGACAGATAGGTTGTTTTTCTCGCATTGCTGCACTTCATGCTTTTTTCTCCTTTAAAAGCCCTTTCTTTTTCGCGTATTCACAGAGGGCGTCTCTCAACAGTCTCCGGCCCCTGTAAAGCCTTGAGGCCAGAGTTCCGGAAGAAATTTTAAGAATGTCTTCAACCTCCCGATATGAGAGCTCTTCCAGATCTACAAGGACAACCGCCATCCTGAACTCAACAGGCAGATTGTCAACGGCGTTCTTTATCTCTTCATCCATGACCCTTGAGAATATTTCATTCTCCAGATCGAAATATTGCCCGCTTTTATAAAAAACAGGTTCAAGGAATTCAGTTTCAACCTCTACCTCCAACGGACGTGAATGTTCTTTCCTGTATTTATTGATGAATGTGTTTGTAAGTATCCTGAAAAGCCAGGCCTTTGCCTTGCCTTCAGAGCGCAGGGAGCCGAGATTCTCAAAGGCCTTCATACACGTCTCCTGCACCAGGTCTTCGGCGTCTTCCCTGTTTTTTGTAAACCTCATGGCCGTAGACCAGAGGGAATCAAGGTGTTTTTCTATCAATTCTCTGTATTCCATAAGTAACCGGCAAAAGGCCGATGGCTAAAGGCCAAAGGAAACAATAGGGCCTTTCTTATATTGTAAGACAAATTTTATACGCAAAATCTTCCCGACCGGTTAATATCGAATTGATGCTTCGGCAGAAACGGATTGAGTGAATAGAGAAGGCAAAGGGCTAAAATTTATTTAAGTATTTTTGATTCCGGATATTTCTTCTGCCATTTCCCCCATTGAACATCGTCAGAAGAAATTTTTGGAAGCACTTGTCCGAAGTGCTTTCCCTGGATCCCTTTAAGCCCTTTTCTGGCCGGATACCAGAGCGTGCCGCTTTCTTTGTCGTACAGCACAAAGGTGTTATTGTAGGTCCATCCTGAAGGCGCGATCGTCAATGTCTGCCCATCGAGCTCACGGCTGTACACAGCCGCCAGGTCTGAGAGGGGTCAATAGCCGACAGCAATCGGTTTAGAGCCGATAGCGCTGTTTGCGACCTCATGACTGCGGAGTTTTTGCACGGAATACGCCTGTGCGCTTGCTCCCTCTTCAACACCTATGACGCGAAGGTCGTCAGGGACGTCTTTTTTGTCATCACTCAGGCCGGAAGCATCGAGAGGGAGAATTGCGTCTTTCCCAATACCATACTGAAACTTGTCAGGTTTGAATCCAATTGATCCCGCTTGCGTGACATCCCATTTATACCCTGTCTTATCCACAATATAGGTCTTGCCCCCTTCTCTGACTACAGGAGCGGACGGTGCGTCCTGTTTTGTGCAGCCTGTAAAACTCATGATTAAAACAGCAGCAAGTATCATACTTTTTACCATCGCCATTTTTATTGACCTCCTATTTTATTAATGAATTCCAGTCAGAAGAGAATTTTTCCATGCCCTTGACAGTCAGATCGTGATTAATATCATAATCCTGCCAGTCCCGGGACAGGTCTATGTCCTTATATGAAATATCGTTCAGCTTCCTGGAATCATAGACATAATCATCTGCCGGCATCGGGAGCCCTTTCTCTCCCCATTCCTTCAAAATGCTATGCGGCGCTGTGATTATATCCGAGCCGAGATAAAGAGCATACATCATGTGGTCAAATGTCCGGACGCTCGCGGTCAGGACCAGCACGTGACCGTCATGCCGTTTTCTCCCCTGTCATCAAGGCGTTATCTGCCATCTTATGCTCCTTTTCCGTTTCTGTCAAATTCATTTTCCCTGAACGTTCAAAGAATTCTCCATACTTTTTAGGCACGGCATCGATAGTGGCTTTATAAAAAATTATATCAGGAACAGACAGGATGTCCAGTCTAACATAGGACGTATACATAGGACGTATGAACGGAAAAAGGACAAGACGTGACTCTGAATTTGAATTGCCCGACACCGGCATTTTTAATGGGAATAAATATTTTGACGTATTTGTGGAATACGCCAAGGCCGGCCCCGAAGCATTGTTGCGCAAGTAGGTATTATTGAAGACTAAAGAAGGACCTTTATGCCTCATTCCATTTGTGACGGACTATCCTAAAAACATTTCTTATCAATTTATTCATGTTCCTGGAAAATGCTAAATGAATTTGTAAATCAAATTGACAATTACGGGTGAGAGTGAGCGCACATAATTCGCGTCTTGCATGCCGAAAAAACCAATATTATCCATTCTCCGAACCTCTTTCTTTCAGGAAATAGTCCGCAACTCTCTCTCTCAGGGGAGAGGATGAAAGTGGCAATACACAACAGGGTGGAAAAATGTTAAACTAACCTCAAAATTATTTGCGTCTGCATGCGGTTTTCAATTTTAGCAGCACAAATTTTATGTTAACAGTTGTTAGCAGGCTGGTATGTTTTTCACTAATCTCTACCCCTAATCCCTAACAACTGTAGTTATTTGGAGAGGTGTCCGAGAGGCCGAAGGAGCACGACTGGAAATCGTGTAGACGCTAATACCGTCTCGAGGGTTCGACTCCCTCCCTCTCCGCCATGAATGGAAGCGATTAGCAATAAGCTGTAAGCTATAATTTTTTCAAATATTAAGCTAATAGCTTAGAGCTGATCGCTTAAAGCTAAATTACGGTCGGGTCTTCGGGCCCTGTGCAACGGTATGCTGTGAACCCCGCCAGGTCCGGAAGGAAGCAACGGTAAGCGGTTATCCCGGGTGCCGCAGGATCACCTGAAGGCCCGGCCTTAAAAACAGTTAAGAGTTTGAGAGTTATAAGTTATGAGTTAAAGGGAGTGAAGATTTTGAAAATTATAACTTTCAACTTTTCACTTTTAACTTTAAGCTTAAAATTATCATGAGCTATATCGTACTTGCAAGAAAATGGCGGCCGCAGGGCTTTGACGACCTCATCGGTCAGGAGACCGTGGTTACGACCTTAAAGAACGCGCTGTCTAACGGGAAGATAGCGCACGCCTACCTTTTCTCCGGACCAAGGGGCGTAGGAAAAACGTCTTCCGCGCGCATCCTCGCAAAGGCGCTGAACTGCGAGCAGAGGACCGGCAGTGGACCATGCGGCTCATGCCGGAGCTGTCAGGCAATAACCGCAGGATCATCCGTAGACGTGCTGGAAATCGACGGGGCCTCCAACAACAGCGTGGAAGCGGTCAGGGAATTGAGGGAAACTGTAAAATACGCCCCGTCAGGCGGCAAATACAAAATATATATAATTGATGAAGTCCACATGTTGAGCGCATCCGCCTTTAACGCGCTCCTGAAAACCCTCGAAGAGCCGCCGCCCCACGTGGTTTTTATATTCGCGACAACAGAAGCGAAAAAAGTGCCTACTACAATCCTGTCCAGATGCCAGCATCATTCGTTCCGCAGGGTGACTAAAAGCAGAATAAAAGAACAGCTCAAAAAGATTACAGACGCGGAAAAGATAACTATCAGGGAAAAGGCACTGGAAATGCTGGCGAAAGCAGCCGACGGCAGCATGAGGGACGCACTTACACTCCTGGACCAGGCCTGCTCTTTCAGCGAAGATATATCCGAGGCAGGGCTCCAGACCCTTCTGGGCCTGCCGGAGAGTGAAATCATTTTCAGCCTTTCCGAAACTATTCTCAGGGGGGATATAGCGCAAACTCTGTCCATAATAAAGGAATTGACGGACAGGGGCAATGACCTTCGACAGATGGCCAAAGAGCTTGTTGAACATTTCAGAAACATTGCCGTCATAAAAATTACGCAGGGCGCCGGTGACCTTCTGGAATTCACCGAAGAGGAGGTGGCGCGCCTCCGCGGTCTTGCGTCTGACGTCAGCATCGAGGAGCTCACCCTGCTCCTGGCAGAGCTGCTCAGGATCGAGGGCGAAGTAAGAAATGCCATAAATCCGAGATACGTGCTCGAGCTCGGCCTGCTCAGAACATCTTTTGTAAAAGGTATGACATCTATCGAACAGGTCATAAAAATGTTAGGGGAAGGACAGGAGGGGACCACACAACCTCCCCCTTTGGAAAAGGTCGGTACGACTCGATTCCGAGGGGATACAGGGGGATTTTCAGAAAAGGTTCCTGCATCTCCCTCTGAAAAAAAAACCGGGACGGTTGAACAGCCTGACGCGGATTTTAAACCGTTTGTCCTCAATAAAGAAGAACTCTGGCAGAAACTGCTTGAACACCTTGATGCCGAAGACCATCTGCTCGCCTGCAAACTTTCAGAGGCAAGACTGATCGACCTTACAGCGGCAGAGATGACCATCGGCTTCAACGGCGGGATGGCCGTGCTTGCCGATTCAATAAAGAAAAACGCTCCTGTCATTGAACCCGCGCTGAAAAAACTGAGCGGAAACAAGCTCAGATTGAAAATCGTTCCTCTTCCTAAAAAAGAAACAAAGAATGATATCGGCAAAATAAAGCAGCAGGTCTTTGCCGAACCCCTCGTGCAGGATGCCATGAGGATTTTCAACAGTTCGGTGATTAATGTGAAACCGCTCGGGGATGAAGAGGACAGGAAGGAACAAGAAGATCAATAACGTAGAATGGAGGATATATGTCAAAAAAAATGCTTGGCGATCTGATGAAGCAGGCCCAGAAAATGCAGCAGGAAATGGGAAGGATACAGGAAGAATCAAAGAAGAAAATTGTTGAGGCGTCATCCGGAGGAGGCATGGTGGTTGTAACGGCAAACGGCGCAATGGAGATAGTCTCCATAAAGATCGAGCGGGACGTCGTCAATCCGGACGATATTGAAATGCTCCAGGACCTGATCGTCGCCGCAGTGAATGAAGCCCTGCGCAGGGCGCAGCAAATGGTATCGGAGGACATGGGTAAACTTACCGGCGGAATGAGCCTCCCGGGGTTGGGGAATATTTTCGGTTAATGAATAACGGCGTAGTTGAAAACCTTATAAACGAACTTACGAAACTTCCCGGCATCGGCAGAAAAACCGCCCAGCGCCTTTCCTTCTTTATTATGGGGATGCCCGAAGATGAGGCGCTGTCCATAGCAACCGCCATCACCGAGATAAAGAAGAAGGCGCGCTTCTGCGGAAAATGTTTTAATATAACCGAAGACGAGTTGTGCCCCATCTGCAGGGACCCCCGCAGGAGAAGGGACACAATCTGTGTTGTTGAAGAGCCGAGCAACCTCATTGTTATTGAGAATACAAAGGCATATAACGGGCTCTATCATGTCCTCCTCGGGGCGCTTTCCCCTATTGACGGGATTACCCCTGACAGGCTCAGGATAAGCGAGCTCATCACCAGGGTGAAAGAAGGCGGAATATCCGAGGTCATCATCGCCACAAATCCGAATACAAAAGGGGAAACTACCGCGCAGTATCTGTCACAAGTGCTGAAGCCTTTGGGTATAAAAGTCTCCCGCATCGCCTACGGACTTCCCATCGGGGGAGACATCGAATTCGCCGATGAAGTGACGCTTGCCAAATCCCTCGAAGGCCGAAGGGAATTATAGACTTATATTTTGAACCCGCTCGTCGAGCTTTTCAGCTCCACTGTTATCCCTGTCAGTGAATTTACCTCGGTCATCACCTCATCAGACATCTTTTCCATCTCTATTGCGATACCGTAAGTGTTTTCAATATTTCTTGCCACGTCTTCCGACACCGCTGATTGTTTTTCCACGGCCAACGCGATCTGGGTTATCTGGTCTCTGACTCTGTGAACAGCTTCTACGATGTGGTTCAATGAATTTTCCACCTCTCTGAAATAACCGGTCGCTTTTGTAACTTCAGCGGACGCCTCTTCTATGGACCTCATCGTCTGCCCGGACTCGGACTGCACCGCGCCTATTTTCTCCGAGATCTCAGCGGTCGCTTTCATGGTCTTTTCCGCAAGCTTTCTTACCTCATCGGCCACTACGGCAAAACCCCTTCCCTGCTCGCCGGCCCTTGCCGCCTCTATTGCCGCATTTAACGCGAGGAGGTTTGTCTGTGCGGCAATGTCATCGATTACCGTTACTATATCGCCGATCTCGCCGGCTCTGCTGTTGAGTTTTTTGATCATTTCCTCAAGCTCGCGCGTGGAGGAACAAACTTTACCCACCGTGTCAACAGCGCCGTGAGCGACCTTTTTGCCGGCCTCCGCGGTTTGCATCGTTTCAGTGGAAGTCTCAGACGCGGCAGACGCGTTCTTCGCAATGCCTGTTATAGTCTGACTCATCTCTTCTGCCGCCGTGGCTATCTGCTCGGCCTGGACCGACTGGCTCTTCGCGCCCTGCGAGGCCTTTTCGGCGCTTCCCTTTAAGGCGTTTATGGTAGCAAGGACATTATCGGCGGAGGCGAGTATGCCCCCTATCATGTTTCCGAACGACCCTACCATCTTGTTCATATCGCTCGCAAGAAAACCGATCTCGTCATTGCCGGAATCAATTTATTTTTATGCGCAAATCGCCGGTTGCGATCATATCGACCTTTTCAGTGAGATTAGATAAAGGCGCGGCAATCTGTTTTTTGCTTCTGAATAATATAACCATCAGCAACCCCATATTCAGCAGTACAATAACGACCTGTATCGTTTTCAGGGTGCTTACGTTCTTTTCCATGATTTCCGTGGCAATGACAACCGACGCCTCTGCAGCTTCGAGAAAATGCCGGCTGTCGGAATACAGGTCGTTCAGTACATTCTCTCCATCAAGGGCTTTGCCGATAGTGTCTTTATAACCGCTCCACAGGCGTTCTATTTCCGTCATCTTTTCAAGGAATTTTTTGTTTGAGGCCATAGGCAGATGGAGTGCGTGATCTCCTCTTATAAGTCCGTTTATAATTTTGTCGAGCTTTGCCATGCTTTCGTTCATTTCGGCCTCGGAATTAATGCCCTGATATTTTAAAGACGCAAGCGCGGCTATTCTTTGAGACAAAGCGCGCTGCCTGCCGGCATAATCGACGATCATCCCGTCGTGCTTCATCCGGCTCAACTGAAGAAACACGGACCCCGCGCTCGATAAAGCAAAAAATAAAAGGATTGCTATGCTGATTTTTAACTGGGTAGTTATTTTCATCTGAGATCCTTTCAGGCTGAAAAGACAAATTTTGCGTATAGTTACATATCGGCTTTGTAAGGATATTACTTTAGTTTCAATTAGTCTGCTTATTGCCGGTTTCTCAGGTGAGCATTAAAGTTCTCAAATGACTCCGCCGAAAAATATCGCATACAGGCTTCATATTTTTTTCACGATTGAAATTTATAATTTTATTTATTGATTGATTGCAAAATGAACGGTATAATGGATACCGATAGAGAGGAGGTTGCAATGAAACACGCAAAAATAATTTTAATGGTCCTTGTAACAGGGCTTTTTCTTTCAGGGACCGCCTATGCAAAGGATTACGAGGTCAAGAAAAAGGCAGGCGACTACGATGTTGTAGTGAAGATAGACAAAAACCCGCCTGTTGTGGGCAACAACAATGTTGAGGTTGAGATAAAAGACGCTAAAGGTAATTATATTACTGATGCCCAGGTTGTCGTGGAATACACCATGCCTGCAATGCCGGGAATGCCCGCAATGCGCTACAAAGCAAAAACTGCCCTGGACGGCAATGAATATAAGGGCAAGATAAACCTGTCAATGTCCGGTTCATGGAATGTTGAGATAAAAATTGCCCGTGATGGAAAGACATCAAAGGTTAAATTCAGTGTAGATGCACAGTAAGAAAAAACAGAACCCAGATGACAGAACATAGAACCCTGACTAAGATGCCTGGATTACAGCTCAGGAAGTCTGTGCTCTGTGCTCTGTGCTCTGTGTTCTTTTTTGTGGTTCCCGCTTTTGCCGAAGAACTAAAACTCCAGCCGCTGATCGACGAGGCGCTTGAAAACAATCATGAACTTCTTATGCTGGAATCAAGACAGTCCGCCTCAAGGTTCAGGGTCCCGCAGGCGGAGAGCCTTCCTGACCCCATGTTCATGTTCGGTTACATGAATGAAGGCACGAGAGACCTCTATACCTTCGGCGATGAGATGGCTGCCGATTCCCAGTGGATGTTTTCTTTATCCCAGATGTTTCCATACCCCGGGAAGCGTTCATTAAAAAGCGAGATGGCCCTACGGGATTCTGAAAGCCTTCAGGCCTCGCTGGATTTCGCGCGCCTGAGGGTCGCGGCAAGGGTGAAGGAGCTTTACTACGATCTGTTGTTCACATATAAGGAAATCGATCTGGTCAAGGACACATCTTTTCTTTTTTCGAGGATTGAAGAAGCCGCCCTCGCACGGTATTCCACAGGGATGGCGCCGCAGCAGGAGGTATTGATGGCCCAGACCGAAAAATACATGCTCCTTGAAAAAGAAGAGATGCTTAAACAGAAAATCCAGTCCTTTGAGGCAATGCTCAACAGCGTATTGGGAAGAGACGCCGGTTCCCCGCTCGCAAGACCCGCTGAAACCCCGCCTGCTTTATTTACTTATGAAATAAATGAACTGACCGGGAAGGCCTTTGAGAACTCTCCTGACATAAAGGCCAAAAAGAAGATGATCGAGGGGGCCGAGACAAAGGTCCTGATGTCTGAAAAGGAATATTATCCCGACTTCACAATCAATGCGGGCTATTTTGCAAAGGGGCCCGATTTCCCGGATATGTGGAACCTTACCGCCGCGGTCAACATCCCTCTTTTTTACAGGACGAAACAGAGGCAGGCGGTTTATGAGGCAACGGCGTTGCTGGAAGAGGCGAAACACGAGCTTGACGACGTTAAATTTATGCTTTCTTCAGGAATAAGGGACAACTATTCGATGTTGAGGTCTTCGGAGAGGTTAATGGACTTGTACAAGAGCGGCCTCGTCCCGAAAATCCGCCAGGATTTTGAATCGGCGCTTTCCGGTTACTCAACTGGAAAGGTCGAAGCCCTCACGGTGATAACAAGACTCAAGGCATTGTTTGATTATGAAATTTTATACTGGAAACAATTTACGGAAAGGGAGAAGGCTATAGCGAGACTGGAGGCGTTGACGACCGTAGGGGCGAACGGCCTTTCGCCCGTACAAGGCCAAGGAGAATAAAAAAATGGAAATAATAAGGGTTACGGTTTTAATGATGATTTTATCTTTTTTAAACTCTTCGATATTGTTTTCCCAGGTCCATCAGCATGGAGCGCCTGCCGGAGAAGTCGCTCAGCCGCAGGAACAGGCGGCAGAAGAGGAGACACCGACAGTTGAGATCGAACAGGACAAACAGCAGTTGATAGGCGTCAAAACAGTTGAGGCTGCGGTAAGGCCCATGCAGAAGATAATCAGGACCGTGGGACGCATTGAGTATGATGAAAGACGCCTTGCCACTGTAAATACAAAATTTGAAGGCTGGATTGAAAAGCTCTATGTTGATTATACCGGAAGGTATGTCAAAAAAGGAGAGCCTCTCGCAGAGATTTACAGCCCTGAGCTTGTAGCAACCCAGCAGGAATTTTTAAATGTATTAAAGTGGACCAAACAGAGCACAGACAATAAATCCGAAATAGAGACCATGCTTGCAACCGACGCTGAGCGGATCGTTGACGCAGCAAGGCAAAGATTGAAATTGTGGGACATCACGGATGAGCAGATAAAGGCGATTGAGGAATCAGGAAAGCCGATCAGGACATTGACGATCTACAGTCCCGTAAACGGAAACGTTGTTCAGAAAATGGCGCTTCAGGGAATGCGCGTGATGCCCGGCGAGAAACTTTTTGATATGGCCGACCTGTCAACCGTATGGGTCATCTCCGACATTTATGAGTACGAGCTGTCTGTTATAAAGGTCGGACAAACGGCAAACATCAGCCTCAGCTACTTCCCCGGAAAAGTCTTCCCGTCGTCTATTGATTATATCTATCCTTCTCTTGCGGGTGAGACAAGGACCGCAAAGGTCAGATTCACTCTCCATAATCCATCCGCTCAGTTAAAACCGCAGATGTTCACAAACGTGGAAATAAAAATCGACATGGGCAAGAAACTGGTAATCCCTGATGAGGCGGTGATCGATACAGGCACAAGACAGATAATTTATGTGGACAAAGGCGAAGGCTATTTTGAGCCGAGAGAAGTTATGCCCGGGCTGAGGGCTGATGGAATGACGGAAATCATTCAAGGGTTGAAGGCCGGCGAAAAAGTCGCCTCCTCCGGCACATTCCTCATTGACTCGGAGGCGCAGTTGAAGGGAGTAAAACCGCTTGGAGGGCATAAACATTAAATTAAAATGTAGGGGCGAGGCGCTGCCTCGCCCTTCCGGATTCCCGTATTCACGGGAATGACAAAAAGACCTAAAACATGATAGCCAAAATAATCGAATACAGCGCAAGGAACAAGTTCATAATATTCCTGCTTGTCGGGTTCCTTTGTATCTGGGGATACTGGGCCTTAAAGCAAACCCCGCTTGACGCCATCCCCGACCTGAGCGACACTCAGGTAATTATCTTTACGGAATGGCCCGGCAGGAGCCCCGACCTCGTTGAAGACCAGATAACCTATCCCATTACGTCAACGCTGCTTGCCGCGCCGAAGGTCCAGGTCGTGCGTGGATTTTCCTTTTTAGGCACTTCTTTTATCTATGCGATCTTTGAGGAAGGCACTGATATATACTGGGCCAGGAGCAGG
>QZKO01000003.1 GCA_003599505.1 Nitrospiraceae bacterium
CATCTGAAGAGGGCCTGCTGGTTGTAAACGGAATGAGCTACTCGGGCAGGTCCTCGGCATTCTCTAATTCAGCGATCGTTGTAACGTGTCATACGGACGATTATGGATCAACGGACCCATTGGCCGGCATCGAGTTCCAAAAGAAAATAGAGCGCAGGGCCTTTGATGCCGGAGGCGGAAGATGGAAGGCGCCTGCGCAGAACCTGGTGGATTTTTTGCGCGGAAGAATCTCGGTTGACTTAAATAAGAATTCTTACAGGATGGGGGCCGAGGCTGCCGATATGAATGAAATCTTCCCTCCATTTGTTTACGGGACGCTTTTGTCCGCATTTAATAAATGGAAGGAGGACTGTCCATTATTTGTTTCGGAGCACGCGATATTGTTAGGCGCGGAAACAAGAACTTCCTGCCCTGTAAGAATCAAACGCAGCGAAAAATATGAGTCCGTAACCATAAAAAACCTGTACCCTATAGGCGAAGGTTCGGGATATGCAGGCGGTATAACGAGCTCGGCCGCTGATGCCATAAAGGCTGTGGAGTGCAGTCTTCTCCCCTGTTCTTAGCCGCCCAATTCTTCCCCGGGACTACAAGCAATATCTGCATTACCTAAGTTAATATAGATGCTGCTGATTTTACGGACTCACTGCCGGGCTTAGAAACCTTTCTCCGGAGAAAAAAAGATTACATGCCTTATCTGCGGGGTGAGTGTATGAAAGGAAATATAAACAGTAATGGATATACACAGAGAAATAGCGCGCCTGAATCCCAGGCAGAGAGACGCGGTCCTGCATACCGACGGCCCGCTCCTTGTCCTTGCCGGGGCCGGCTCGGGCAAGACGAGGGTGATAACCATGAGGACCGCGTACCTCATACACACAGGAATCCCGGCAGGGTCGGTCCTGGCGGTCACTTTTACAAACAAGGCCGCGAAGGAGATGAAAGAAAGGGTAAAGTCCATGGTGCGGGGCGGAAACGGGACTCCCGTTATCTCAACGTTTCATTCCCTCTGTCTCAGGGTCCTGAGGCGCGAGATCGAACACCTCGGTTACAGAAAAGATTTCACAATCTACGACACGTCGGACCAGGTTTCACTCCTGAGAAACATCCTGTCGGAAATAAAATTCTACGATAAAAGCTTCAAGGCCGAATCCATCCTGGAAAATATCAGCCGGAGCAAGAACGATTTTATTCAGCAGGGGACCTGTTCATCCGGCGGTCCCGTAGAGGAGGCCTCCGCATATATTCTTCCCCGGTACCGCGAGGCGCTGCAGTCCATGAATGCGCTGGACTTCGATGACCTCCTCCTGCTTACTTTAAAGCTCTTTAAAGAACATCCCGTGGTCCTTGAAAGGTACAGGGAACGTTTCAGGTATATAATGGTCGATGAGTATCAGGACACAAACCGCGTCCAGTATGATTTTATCAAACTTTTGGCCGGCGGGAGAAGGAACCTCTGTGTAGTCGGGGACGATGATCAGTCCATATACGGCTGGAGGGGAGCGGACCCCGGCAATATCCTCGATTTCGGAAAAGACTTTCCGGGCACCGTTACGGTAAGACTCGAACAGAACTACCGCTCCTTCGACCATATCCTGAAGGCGGCGAATGGAGTAATAAGCAACAACAAAAGGAGAATGGAAAAATCCCTCTGGACAGAAAAAGGACCGGGTCCCAAAGTCAATATTTTTCAGGCTGTCGACACGGAAGACGAGGCGGAATGGGTTGCCGACAGGATCTCAACGATAAAAGACATGAAGAATATGCCCTGCGAAAATATGGCCGTTATTTACAGGGCGAATACCTTTTCACGTCCCTTTGAAGAGGCCCTGAGAAGGAAGAGGGTCCCCTATTCGGTAGTGGGCGGGACAAGCTATTTCGAGCGTCAGGAGATCAAAGACCTCGCAGCGTATCTCAAGATCATTGCAAATCCCTCCGACGACATGAGTCTTTTAAGAGCGGCCAACGCCCCGAAGAGGGGGATCGGCACATCAGCGCTCGGCGCGCTTTCTGATTTCGCCCGCTCCAATTCAATGGGTCTTCTCGACGCCTTCGGGAAAGCGGCCGTGATTGGGGGTCTCGGCAAAAAAGCGGCTTCCTCGGCTGAAGGCCTTTTTAAACTTATCTGCCGTTACAGTGACATGTTCAAAAAGGGCCGGGAGATGGGCAAAATTTTCGGGGCCCTGATCGAGGAGATAAATTACAGGGATTATATCATCGGGCTTTATAAGACGCCTGATGCCGCTTACAGGAGGACAGAAAACATAGACGGGTTCGTCGAATCCATAACCCACTATGAGTCCACGGAGGAATCGCCTTCCCTGCACGGTTTTCTTGAGACAATGGCGCTCACAGACCTGGTTGAAGAGAAAGAGGAGAAAGGCGGGCGGGGCGTGACCCTCATATCCTTTCATTCATCGAAGGGGCTGGAATTCCCGGTGGTATTTATCGCAGGCATGGAGGAGGACATCATTCCGCACAGGAAATCCTCTGACAGCGATGAAGGGATTGAAGAGGAAAGAAGGCTTTTCTATGTGGGGATTACAAGGGCGATGAACGAGTTGTTCATTACATATACTGAGCACAGGTCAAAGTACGGAAAGCAGGCCCCTTCCGTCCCATCCAGATTCCTGAAAGAGGTCCCCGAAGAGGCAGTCAATAAACTCGACAGGTTCGAAGAGCTTGGACCGGAAGAGGAGAAGGCTTACGTGAAAAAATTATACGACAACTTCATGGCAAAACTCGGGTAACCAGTCCTGACTTCATCAATAAAGGCACATCCGTGTTGTTTGATTGACAGCCGTTATTTTTTTTGATACATATTAATTAAGGAAGCACGGCAAAGGAGGTTTATACCATGGTGAAGACAATTGAGCAATTAAATAAAGAAGACGTTAAGAAAGCGATAATGCGTTTGCATGATCTGGCTGAGGGGGCTGAAAACTGCCTGTTATCACTTCAGACCGCGTTCATTTACAATACAACAACGCCGCTGGAGGGCTTCAGCGAAACAGCCGGTAATATCAGGCAGGCGGAGGCCGGACTGACCCGGAAGCTGGCGGAGATCGCTGGCGATGACCCCGGGATTAAGCGGTATGTCCCGGTCCCCGGACACCTCCTGATAATAGGAGAGAAGCTTGAAAAATTAAGAGAACTGATGGAGAAGAAAATAAAAGGAAACGTCCTCTTCTCCGATAAGGCAGTAAAGGAAACGATCTTCCTCCTTCAAAGGCTCGGTGAAATCCTCTGGACGGCCTCTTCCCTTATGCTCGCGAGGAATACGTTTCTTGGAATGTATATTGATGAATCCGTCCTGAATCTCGGAAAACTGGCGGATGAATATGCTTCCCAGCATGAGGAGAGGCTGATAGAGGGCCTTTGTCTGCCGGTAGCTTCATCGATATATATCAATATGCTCGATGCCATCAGGAGCATAGCCTGGAATATAAAAGAGATAGCAAGGCATCTTGTCTCCTGACGTTTTATTTGCTGCGCCGGCGCTTTATAATCGCTTTACGCCGCCGGCGGGTTGCCAGCCCGGCGTTTTATGGGCAGGGGAATAGCGGAAGCTTTCAACAATGTCCGCGATTTTCGCTTTATTAAAATCTCTTATTTTTATCCCGACCTTCTGTCCCGGAATCGCTTTTTGAACAACATTTTTTTCTATATGCATGGATTCTATCGTGCCGGAATAGACAGGCCCCATCGCGGAAATAATGCGAAAATGCTGGCCGACAGCCAAATGGCCGTCCAGGACTTCACAGCCTATAATAATCCCTTTCCGGCTGCTCTTGAAAAGCGCTATGATTCTGGCGCTGCCTGTTATTGTTTCTTCCTGTAACACATGGGGGGCCATGCCTTCGGCGATACCTCGCAAGTCATCTGTCAGCTTGTAAATCACGTTATACAGCCGCGCTTCAACGTTGTGCTCAATCAGCTCCCTGTCTACGCCTGACGGCACATCCACCTGAAAACCGGCTATGAGCCTGCTCCCTGTCTCTGCCATCAGGATGTCTGATTTATGAATATCTCCAATACCGCTGTAAATGATATGTATGCCGGTGTCCGGCGGCGCAGCTTTCACAACCGCGGCAGAGACCGCCTCCAGACTCCCGGTGGAGTCACACTTCAGGACCATCTCCAGGGCCGGCTTTGCGCTCTTTACGGAAGCGTCACGCGCTCCGGGTTGATGAGTATGCAGCCACTCCTTGCTTTTTGCAGGAGCTACCGGATAAAAGGCTTTATTATGTTTATGAGTCATTCTCTTCAAAAAGAAACCCCGGCTTTTGCCGGGGCTTCCATCCGCAGGTCATCACAGAGGGTTAATCGATCGAGATCTTTTTGTGCTTCTTTTCAGCTTCCTTCAGCATCGGGATTCTCAGCTCGAGCACGCCCTTATCATAGTGAGCGATGATCTTCTCCGTATCCAGATCGCCGGGCAGCTCGAATCTGCGATGGAAGGTTCCGAAATAGCGCTCGCTCCTGTAATAGTCGCCCTTTTCGATCTTCTCTGTCTTCGTCTTCTCGCCGGAAATAGTGAGCATATTTTCGCTCAGGTCAATCCTTATGTCTTCCTTCTTCATGCCGGGCAGGTCGGCTTTCAGCACTACGAAGTTGTCTTCCTCGTAAATGTCGACAATCGGTGTAATCCCATACAGTTCGGAACGGAGGTCAACATCAGAGAAAATCGACGGAGTCAGCAGCGAAAACGGTCTCTTCCACATATCTTCGAACCACTTTTCAACATCATAGAACGGAGTCACGGGAAAAGTTCTCTCTCTTTCCCTCTTGACCAGATCTTTCAATCCTTTTACCGCCATAATTACACCTCCTCTCCGGAGGAGAATTCTCTACCTCCTCCTAACTTAATTTTATCTCTGTTTTTTATAGAATGCAAGCGGTTTTTATCTTTATTAATCGAGGAGTTGCATGACTAAGGACGCAGGCTTGTTTTAAGGCCGCAAGGGCGTGAAACAACGATGATTTTCAGACGCCTTTTTCAGCCATCCACCTGGTCATCACATTCTCTAACACATTCAGGGGCAGGGCGCCGTTTTCAAGGAGCCTGTCGTGAAATTCCCTGATATCGAACCCCGGACCGAGGGCCTTCTTTGCTTTTTCTCTCAATTCGAGTATTTTCAATTCACCGGTCTTGTACGCAAGGGCCTGTCCGGGCATGGCAATATAGCGGTCAACTTCTACCTCTATTTCGTGGTCTTCCTCACCGGAATTTTCCCTGCAGTATCGTACCGCCTCATCACGGCTCCATCTGAAGAAATGGATGCCCGTATCCACGACAAGCCTCACGGCCCTCCATATTTCAAACATCAGCCTGCCGTATTCGGAAAAATCATCTTTGTAAAAACCCATTTCCCCGGCAAGTTTTTCAGCGTACAGGGCCCACCCTTCTATAAAGGCTGTGGAGCCTTCATATCTTCTGAAGTCAGGCAGACCCTTCCTCTCCTGCATGAGGGCTATCTGGAGATGGTGTCCCGGGACAGCCTCATGATAAGACAGCGCTTCCGTGATAAACTTCGGTCTTTCTTCCGGCTTGTACGTATTCGCGTAAAAATAACCGGGCCTGGAGAAATCATCCGGCGGCGGATAGTAATACGCGGCAGGGGCCGCCTGCTCCCTGTATTTTTCAATCTCTTTTATGTCGTATTCTGCTTTGGGCAGCGCCCCGAAATAATCAGGAAGCCGCTTATCCATGTGAGACAGGATGTCCCTGTAACTGTCAAGGATCTCCTGCCGGTCCCTGAAATTAAGCTCCTTTTTTTCCTTGATATAATCGGTAAACTCCCTGATGCTTCCGGTGAACCCTATCTTCCGCATGATCTTTTCTATTCCGCTGCTTATTCTCGCGACCTCGTTTTTGCCGGTTTCGTGGATCTCTTCCGGAGACAGGTCTGTTGTGGTGTGGTACCTCACAAAAAAACCGTACATGGCAATTCCATCAGGCAAGGCCCATATCCCTTCCTGCTCCCTGCAGCGCTTTATGTATTCCACGCTCAGATATTGATGCAGTTTTACGTAGGCAGGGGTCACACGCGAGGTGAGCGCTTCTTTTATTGAAGTTTTTATTCCCTCCCTGTCCTGCTCTGAAAAACCGTCATTCAGTTTCAGGACAGGTGAATACAACGGGTTCTCCTCCGGAGAGAATTTCGTAAAGGTCTCTGCCTGTCCGGCGGCGGTCTCCATGTTCCTTTTATAGGCCGTCATTCCGAGGCTTATGCCTTTTTGCAGGTTTTCAATGACCTGTTCTATCTGGCGGGGGAAGGCATTTAACCGCGCAATGTAATTTTCCATGTCCTCCAGTGTGTTGAAAGGGTGAAATTCAATAAGCTGTGGAAAATCGATATGCGGACCCGACATCTGATCAAGCGGCAGGTAATGGGTTTTGAAATCGTGCATCTTTATGTGGTTCTGAAGGGTGTCCTGGAGGAGGTCGCGGTCCAGTTTATCTTCCGGGGTCAGGAGCTTTTCATCGAGCCCCCCGGTTTTAGACAAGAGGTCTTTAAAATATTCAGCCTGCGCTGCCATCGATTCCTCTGACAGGTCTTCAAGAGCGTCATCATAACGGTGGTCACCGATATAGGTCGCAAACGTGGGATGGTGTTTAAGGATATATTCCCAGTAATCCTTGAGATGGCGATTTAATTCTTTGTTCCCGTTATTCATGGCTTAATGGTTGATGACGCCCGCTAAATATGTTTACAGGAATATTACCATGCCTCTGTGCAGGAGTCTATATACGTAAATGTCTTGCCATTTGTCCCCAGTTTCAAGCCCGCCCAATACCCCCGCTACGTTCATCTCAAACAGCTTTGGAATAAACTCTTACTTCCTGTTCTAAACGCTTTCCAATCTCATCAGCAGTCACATCTAAATCATACTGTGACTGCAATCCAAGCCAAAACTCGGCAGACGTTCCAAAAAACCTTGCCAATCTCAACGCTGTATCTGCTGTAATTCTCCGCTTCTCAAGAACAATTTCGTTAATACGTCTTGCAGGTACACCGATACTTAAAGCAAGTTTATTTTGAGTCAGACCCATGGGTTTAAGAAACTCTTCCATGAGAACTTCGCCGGGATGTATTGGTTGCAACTTTTTAGTCTTCATATTTCTGTTACCTCTAATGAAGGGAATGGGTGACCCCGTACGCCTGACCCGTTCTCTAATTTCTTGAGGAGTCATGGAAAACGAATGGGAAAACGAATGGGGTCAGGCTTAAATATTGAGTTTTTTTAATATACCGATAACTCTTCCCATCTCTTCTTTATATCGGCTTCTGTCTTTGAGAACTATCGATATTATAGCAGGATCTCTTTTTATATATTCACCTATCTCTTTCCCCTTATATCCATATTCCTTTGCTGCGAGAATTAATAATTTCCTGCCTGTTGATATCCGAGCAAATTTGCTTTTTCCATGTATCTGCTTAAGCGTGACCCCTGTTATCTTTTCCACTCCTTCTGATATCATTCTCAGACTGTACTCTCTTTCCCTCTTGCTGTTTTTAAATTCTACGTCATACTTTTCCATCACATTATCAAGAAACTCTTCACTGCCGAGTACCCGTTGTTCAACTGTTCTATAAACTTCCTCTCTCTTTATAGCCAACCCATCCCCCATAAATTCTCTGTAAAGTTCTTTCGACCTCACCCGGTCTTCCGAAAACATCCGTAAAACACGGTCCGTGTCAACAAGCCCGTTATTTTGTCCTTTATCCGCATAACACTGATGACTGCTCCACTTGTACTCATTTAAATCTTGGACCATCTTCGCTCTTAAAGGATTCATGTGAATGTATTTAACAAGTGAAAGCAAATATGCGTCCCTGTCACAGAGGATCGCTTTGTATCTTCCCTGAAACAGATGACCGACCATCTTATATCTTCTGTTGAAATACATGGTATAACTCTGGTTTATTCCCTGCTGAATCTTTGAAAGAGGCGTTCCCCCTGTTTCAATTAGCAGATGTATATGGTTGCTCATTAATACAAAACTATAGAGACGAAACTGATGGCGCTTTTTATAATTGGAAACTATTTCAAGATATTTTAGAAAGTCCCTTTTATCCCTGAATATCTTTTCTCTCCAGTTGCCCCTTGTTATGACGTGATAGAACGCCCCTTCGTATTCTATCCTCGGTTTTCTTGCCATGTCCCCACTTCTTTAATGATAATTAAAACGGTAATAGCTTACAATCAGTTCTTATTTTATTTCAAGCCAGATAAATATCTCAATTTTTAAGCCTGACCCCGTACGTTCGTATCTGAACGTACTGGACACGATATGGAAAACGAAGAAGGTACAGGAGAGATTTGAGGCGCGGCTAATCCGTTATGCTGATGACTTTGTCGTATTGTGTAAAGGCAATACGGAGAGGATATTAAAGGGGATAAAGACAGTACTCGGGGACTTGCAATTAAGCCTTAACGAGGAAAAGACAAAAGTGGTAAACGCAAGGGAGGAGAGCTTCAACTTTCTTGGGTTTACGATTAAGGTAAAGGAGAACCCGGGAACCGGAAAGAAATTTCCTTTAATAGTGCCGTCGAAGAAGGCGATGCGGCACATAAAGGCGGAGATAAAGAAACTGACCTGCAGGCGGAACTCTGCATTACCGAAAGAGATAGTCGTCAGCAAAGTCAACGAGATCGTCAGAGGATGGGTGAACTATTTCTACTATGGAAACTGTAGCAATGACCTGCTGAAACTGAAGGGATATCTTGACGAAAGAATTAGGACGTACCTGCGACGCAAGCATCAGGTGAAGAATCGGGGATATAAAACATTCCCCTATCGGTACTTGTATGAAGACCTCGGCTTATATAAGATACCGACAACAGCCCCGTGGACTCAGAAAGTGAAAGCCTCTGGAAGAAGATGATTGGAAAGCCGTATTCGGGAAAACTGAATGTACGGTTTGATGAGGGGGAACTGGAGACAGGGCATCTCTTGCCACTGCGCCAGTTCTCTACTCTACCCGTACGTTTCCCGTACGTTTCCGTACGTTTGACCCCGTACGTTTGACCCGCTGCTTACCCGATTATACAAATATCAGCAATAAATTAAGGTTCATTAATTATGCCTGCCTCCGTTACTAATTGAAAATTTAAGGTACCTTTTCGTTTAATTTTAATAATAGATTGCTCTCCACAATTTGAGCATTCAGTAAGTAATCTCATGCCTCCACCTTCAAGCGAGACATCATCTTTTGATAAAGGATGATCTGCACCGCAATATGCGCACTCCCATTCTATCTCAAGATATGGGGAAAGATTGATTTGAGGATTTCGCCACTGAATGCGATGAAGATTAGAGAATTCATCGATCTTAATCTTGGGATAAGAATCTGGGATATTGCACGGAAGTTCAAATTTATCTTCTTCATCTGAAAAGATATCCATATTTTTAAAGAACCTAAACTTTTTTGCTGTTAATGCTTGATAAATACCTCGAATAATTAAAATCATCCCTGTCCAGAAGAGTATTACGAATAGAGTCCGCAAAAAAGTATGACTAGACAGCATAGGAACGACAGGTACTGTTATGATTATTAGCACAACTCCAAATAATGAGTTTTTAAGACCCCGCTTTCTTTCTAAGGAACGCTTCTTATTATGAATGTAGTTCAAGTCATCTTCATTACTAAATTCAAAGTCATAACCACATTCACAGATTTTCAATGTATTACTAACGAACTTGTTGCAATATGGACATATTTTTTCAGTAATACCTATAGTCCGATCATTTCTTTCTAATAAGATATCTTGAATGACTTTTATAGACTCTTGCGTATATATACATTTCTCTTTGTTTTCTATATAAAGAATTCTTTCCAATTCGGAGGTACTCATATTTTCATATATTTTCTTAAGCTCCGCAGGATTCATGGCATTAAATTATTTGTATCGTTCGCCATAACCGGCGGGCAAAAGCGTCGCTTCGCTCTGCTTTTGCCCGTCCGCGTTGATGGCGTTGTTAGGGCGTCTTTGCATTTTTGATTGATGACGGTACTTCACCTGCGTGTTCAATGTTCAACACTTGCTTTGGCGTTTCTACTTTTGTGTTCATTTCGTGGCCGTAGGTATAGATAAGGTAGTTTTCAACCTCATCGACATTTGCGAGTGCCTCGTCGTCAAGTTGACCGACAAAAAGTTGCCCGCCATGCCTCAAACAACCTTCAATCCAATGACGGTAGCCTGCGTTATAGCGGCCACTTGCATGAAGGTTGTCCTTTTTGCGCTTGTGACCACCAAAGAAGCTGTTGTGTGCCTTGCCCCAATAGAATGGCTTGTCGTTCCATTGATGAAGGTAAATGATGCGTGAAAAGTCTTTTGCCTCATCATAGCTACGGCAATGTTTCCATGTGATTTTCATTTGGCGCATGCCTCATTGAACCCTAACGCCATGGATATCTGTTAGGGTAATAAACATGAACTTTTCAATTCTCGAAAATATCGTTCTTCATCGCAACATATGTGAGTGTTAGTCTCTGGGAAGTAGCGATGTTCCAGAGAAAGCCCGCCCTTTATCCTGTGTAAGACTCGCCCCATGAGACAACCTGTATGAAAAAATGAAGAGCGTGATTTGATTCTAATCAGGGTAGAAGAGAAAATCAAGAAAAAAATCTTTGCCATACCTCTCTTGCCTTCCCCATCTTTGCTTAAACATTTCCACAAAAGATGCCGATAACATAAATAAATTCTTTCATGAAACAGGAGGACTTATGATCGGATGGATTTTATTGGGGGCGGTAGTACTGTTCGTACTGTGGGTGATTATAATTTTTAACAGCCTTATATCGCTCAGAAATAACGTCCAGAACGCCTGGAAGCAGATCGACGTCCAGTTAAAACGCAGGCATGACCTGATCCCGAACCTTGTCTCCTCTGTCAGAGGGGCGATGGAGTTTGAACAGGACACCCTTGAAAAGGTAATCAACGCGAGGGCAAAGGCGGTTTCCTCGGTCGGGACGCGGGACAGGGCCGGCGCTGAAAACATGCTCACTCAGACTTTAGGGAAACTTTTTGCGGTCATGGAGAATTATCCCGACCTTAAATCAAACGTGAATATCATGCAACTGCAGGAAGAGCTGACATCGACAGAGAATAAAGTCGGTTTCTCAAGACAATTATATAACGACCTCGTGGCGAATTACAGGACCAGGCAGGAAGTTTTTCCAAACAATATCATCGCGTCACTGTTCAGCGGCTTTCAGAAGGAGGAATATTTTGAGGCCGCGCCCGCGGAACGGCTCGTGCCGCCGGTGAATATAAACATACGGAAAAGACAGACCTGCTGACAAAATAAGTAAAGGCTGTACGCCTTGCGGCAAATAAATGCCCATTACTTTTATTGATATTGAGCGTCAGAAGAGCTGGCGGATCATCATCTTTCTGTCTGTACTCATCGCGCTGTATTTCATGATATCCATCGTGATAGTCGCGCCTTTTTACCTGACGTTTCCGTTAGGGATATCTTTCCATGGGCCCTTTCCCCCCGGACCGTCGACCTTTATAAAGGTTTTTATTTTTTCCATAGTCATAGCCTCCATACATTTCTGTCTCTCTTCCCTGAACGCGGTTGAATATATAAAGAAAGGCCTCGGCGCGATTGAACCGGACAAGGAAGATGAAATTCACAGGCAACTGGTGAATATCGTGGATGAGATACAGATCGCAGCCGGCGGAAAAGTCAAAATTCAATGCCTGGTCATCCCGACCCTTTCAGTAAACGCGCTGTCGGCAGTGGACCTCAGGGGGCGGGCGATAATCGCGATTACGGAAGGGCTGCTGTCGAGGCTTTCAAGGCCGCAGCTTGAAACGGTAGTCGCGCATGAAGCTTACCACATCCTTTCGGGGGACTGCCTTGAGACAACGGCCGCGGCCAGCCTGTTCGCGATACCGTCTTCCGCAATTGACAAGGCGGGCGCCGCCTCTGAAGGCCGCATATTCCTTGCGCCGGCATTCCTTTTCGCGTGGCTTATGGTAAAGGTCAGTTATATCCTGAACATGTTTGTCTCGCGGGAGCGTGAATACCGGGCGGACGCCGGAGCGGTCCGCATGACAAGGAACCCGTTGGCGCTGGCGGAGGTTTTGTACATGCTCTCACGGCACTGGAAAGGAGCGGGCTGCATAGGGGCCGGGATTGAAATGCTCTGTATCATGAATACCTCGGACAGCGCTCTCGATGAATCAGAGGGCTGGTTGGCGGACCTCATGTCAACCCATCCCCCTGTCAACAAAAGGATAAAAATACTTTTGAATATGGCGCGCGCGGGGCTTTCCGCGCTTAAGGACCGGTTGAAGGAAGGGCCCGGGGGAAATTTCACCGAGACGTCCCGGGAACTTTTTTACGCCCTCGATAACAAATATCAGTGGCAGGGCCCTTTTACCATGACGGAACTTGCCCTGCTGCCGTGGCTGTCCGCTGATACGTGGACCAGCAACAACGGCGACGCGGTGGCGAAGGCATCGCAGACACCTCTCGCGGAGGTTATATTCACGAAACGGTTTGCAGATGACAGGAGGGCCGTATCGGGTTATCTTTGTCCTTCCTGCCGTCATCCGCTGACGCCGGAGACATATGAGAAAACAAAAATATACCGGTGCGGATTTTGCGGCGGAGCGCTGGTGGACGACGTCAAGCTGCCGCGGATAATCGTGAGAAAGGACGTAAGATATTCAGAAAGGATCACCGCGCTGTCAAGAATGACGCTCAGTGAAAATCAGCTCAAAACAATTAACAGGAATAAAAACAGGTCCGCCGGGGCGGTAAATCTCCTGCATTGTCCGAAATGCGGAAGCAGGATGAACAGGACCTTCTACAGTATGGCTTATCCGGTTGAGCTGGACCGGTGCAGTTACTGCGGCCTGAGCTGGTTTGAAAATGACGAGCTCGAAATACTACAGTGCATGATAGACAACAGGATGGCATCGACAAACCCGTCTCTCTGATGGTATGTTAATTTCATGAAGGCGGGCTTTTATCAGTTCAGTCCGGCATTCGGGGAAAAAGAGGAAAATATCCGGAAGGTCCGGTCCGCGGTAAAGGATGCGGACATCGACCTCCTTGTGCTTCCCGAATTTTTTGCGACGGGCTATCAGTTCATTTCCGGGGAAGAAGTGGCGGAGCTCGCTGAACCCGTACCTCATGGACACACAACCGAAGCGCTGACGGCTTTGTCCCTTGAAAAAGGCATTTATATTGCGGCAGGGCTGCCTGAAAGACACAGAGACCGGTTTTACAATTCCGCTGTGCTCACGGGCCCGGAGGGTTTTATCGGCGTTTACCGCAAGACGCATCTCTTCTTCGAAGAAACACTTTACTTCACACCGGGCGATACAGGGTTCAGGGTATGGGACACGAAGATCGGGAATATCGGCGTCATGATATGCTTTGACTGGTTTTTTCCCGAGGCGGCGAGGGCCCTTGCCCTGTCAGGCGCTGATGTTATCGCGCACCCCGCGAACCTGGTCCTGCCGTACTGTCCTGATTCCATGCCTGTGAGGTGCCTTGAAAACAGGGTATTCGCCGTGACTGCCAACAGGATTGGAGAGGAAAGCAGAAAAGAGGGAAAGCCCCTCAGGTTTATAGGCAAAAGCGAAATCGTTTCTCCTGACGGCAGGATACTGGTACGAGCACCTGAAGACGAAGAGGCGCTGATGACAGCGGAAATCGACCCGAAGGCGGCAAGAGACAAGAGGTTAAACCCCTTTAATGACATGTTCAGGGACAGAAGGCCGGAGATGTACGGGAAATCCGGAAGAGGCAATCAAAGGTCATGAAAGTGATTGTCGCCATGAGCGGCGGCGTTGATTCATCAGTTGCCGCTTATCTCCTCAAGAAACAGGGCCATGAAGTGACGGGACTGAGCTTTGAACTGTGGGACAGACGGGACTTGCAGGGATCAAACGTGTGCTGCTCTGTTGAAACCATTGAGCTTGCGAAAGCGGTCGCGAAAAGGGTGGGAATAGAGCATTACACGGTGGATGTGCGAGATGCCTTCTACACGCACGTGATCGAGGGCTTCTGTGAGGCCTACCTTGACGGTATAACGCCGAACCCGTGCATCCTGTGCAACAAATATATAAAATTTGATTTCCTTCTTCAAAAGGCAGGGGAGCTTGGAGCGGAGCTCGTTGCCACAGGCCATTACGCGAGGATAGAGAGAGGCGAGAGGCGAGAGGCAAGGGGCAAGGGGGAAAAAATTCAAGATTCAAAATTCAAAATTCAAGAAGCCCGTTACTCGTTACTCAAGGGTATTGACTCCAAAAAAGACCAGTCATATGTATTGTACGTAATGAAGCAGGAAGAGCTTTCAAAGACACTGTTTCCACTTGGTGGGCTAAGGAAAGAAAATACAAGGGATATCGCGAAAGAGCTCGGCCTTGAAACAGCCTTGCGTCCGGAAAGCCAGGAAATATGCTTTGTCGGCAATGAGAAATATATTGATTTCATAAAGGGGTTCGCTCCTGAATCCCTGAACCCGGGACCTGTTGTTAATATGGAAGGGAAGGTATTGGGTGAACACAAGGGTATCGCGTTTTATACCATCGGACAGAGAAAAAGACTCGGGATATCTTCATTAAAACCGCATTATGTTGTTCGCATAGACCGGGTTAAAAATACAGTTGTTGTCGGTTCTAAGGTAGATGCAATGGTGAAAAATTTCAGGGTCACGGCCTTAAACTGGATATCCGTCGACACACTGGCAGGTCCTGTCCGGGCCTCTGTCAAAGTCAGATCAGCCATGAAAGAAGCCCCGGCAATATTGACCCCTGAAAAAGACGGCGGGGTGTTTGTAGGCTTTGACGAACCGCAGTGGGCGCCTGCTCCGGGACAGAGCGCGGTATTTTATGATGACGACATAGTCCTCGGCGGGGGCATAATCAGATAATATTAAATAAAAATTTCTGTTTTATTTTTTAAAATTTCATTGTATACTTATCTGCGATGCCGAAATACAGGATAGGATGCAGCGGATTTCTATATGATTCGTGGAAAGGGGTCTTCTATCCTGAAGACCTCCCGCACAGATGGTGGCTTTCCTTTTACATGGGGAAGTTCAACTCTGTTGAGCTGAATGTCACCTTTTACAGGCTCCTGAAAAAAGAGGCCTTTGAAAGGTGGTACAAGGAAACCGCGCCTGATTTTGTGTTCTGCCTGAAAGGAAGCAGGTTTATAACACATGTCAAGAAACTTAAGGACGTTGAACTGCCGCTTTCAACTTTCTTCAATGCAACGGCCCCCCTGCTTGAAAAACTGCATGTTATCCTCTGGCAACTGCCGCCGAACCTGAAGCTTAATATGAAGAACCTCGAGGACTTCATCGAAAACCTGAAGCAGTATCCTGTCCGTCACGCCTTTGAGTTCAGGCATAAAAGCTGGCTTACAAAAAAGGTCTTCAACCTCCTGTCAGCGGCGAACATGGCTGTATGCACGGCTGACTGGCCGGATTTTGTTAACGATGTCCCGGCCACCGCCAACTTTATCTATATTCGCCGGCACGGCGAAGGTGGAAACTATTCAACAAATTATACAACTGAACAGTTAAAGCGTGACGCCGCGATGATAAAAGAATACCTGAAACAGGGCAAGGACGTATATTGTTACTTCAACAACGACGCCTTTGCATATGCCCCCAGGAACGCGATAGAGCTTCGGGATATTCTCGAAGCGACTCTCCCGAAGTCTTTAACGGAGAAGGCCGGGGAGAAAAAAATAAAGGCGGAAAAGAAGAAACCGGAAAAGAAAAAGCCGCAGAAGAAAGAGCCTGTAAAAAAGCAAGTCACGAAGAAAAAACCGGTCAAAAAGAAGACCGCGCCTAAAAAAGCCGCTGCAAAGACCGTTAAGAAAACCCCCAAAAAACCGGCCGGGAAACCTGCAAAGAAGGCTCCGCCGAAAAAAGGCCAAAAAAGAAAGTAGACAGGATTTTCAGAGAAAACAGCAAATCTGTCGTGGTTGTTGTAACGCTTGACGAAAAGGGCGAGCCGATAAGTCACGGGATGATTTAGACATACATCAACTGGTTTTTTATGGAATCAGACGAGTAAAATTCAAGAAGGCGGGCAATTCTCCGCGCTAATTCATAAACATTCCTTCTTGTGGCGATGATAATGCCAAAGTGCTCTTTATTTGCCTTAATAAACTCTGCATACAACTTCTCGTAATGAACTCTATTATGTGTTAAAAATGTGCATTTGAGTTTTATTGCGTGTTCAAGTTGTTCACGGTCGGATCTTGTGAGCATTTTTTCATCGAGAGGCGTAACGACAGAATACCCTTTTGCTGCAAGCAAAGGTTTTAACAGAACATCAACGTCTTCATCAAGGTAGATGGAAATCAATGGACTGAAGGATGGATGAGGTTTTCAGGGATTTTATTTTTTTCTATGTAATCATTGATCTCATCCTTGTGATCGCTGTAATAACTCAGCGCATCAAATACCTGTGCGAGAGTGAGATGAGGGAGATGGATTACAATTTCTTCAGGTGAAAGACCGAGCCGCCAGTTTTCGACAATTGCACGCACAGGTGTTCTCGTTCTCTTAATAATAGGCTCACCGTCAAGGATTGCGTCATCGTGAACAACGTAAGGATGCAGAGTGGCTGTTTCCATAATCTGAATTTTAACCAATGGTGCTGGATTTGTAAAGGTTTAAGCGCCTTATTCAGGATGTTATCGCAATAGAAAATCTGTAGTAATCTCACATCCGATGTGATAACATGATTATCAAATAGAGGGGTAACAATGTTGATTATGAAATCTCCCCATCTGCTTTTTATTATTATAGCCATCGGGTTAATAATTTCCCCTGCCGTCTCCTCTGCCGATGCGGATAACATATTCAAAGAAAACAGCAAAGCAGTCGTGGTTGTTGTAACGCTTGATAAAAAGGGAGAGCCGATAAGTCAGGGAAGCGGCTTCGTTGTCAGAGCGGACGGGGCAATAGTCACAAATTATCATGTTATCAGTAATGCAAAGGATATTAAGGTGAAAGTAGGGGACAAAATTCTGGATGTTGAGGGGTTAATTCATACCGACAAGGAGAATGATCTGGTAATTCTCAAGGCAAAAGGCGAGAAGCTGCAGGCGGTAAAGCTTGGAGATGTATCAAAGGTGAATGTCGGCGAGAAAGTTTATGTCATCAGCAGTCCGGAAGGGCTTGAGAATACGATTTCGGACGGCCTACTTAGCGGGATAAGAGAGATAGACGAAAAAATGAAAATCCTCCAGATAACCGCACCCATCTCTCCGGGCAGCAGCGGCGGTCCTGTTTTCAATACCGCCGGGGAAGTTATCGGGGTTGCAACATTCCTCATAAAAGAAGCGCAGAATCTGAATTTCGCGATGCCGGTGAATTTGGTCAAAGATAAAGGTGATAGTAAAAAAATCTTGGCATTAAAAGAAACTGAAATAGAGGATTATGAAAAGACGGCGGAATATTGGTCTTCTCTTGGATATTCCTATTGGATATCGGGTCGGTATGAAGAAGCAATAGATGCTTGCAGGCAAGCAATAAAGATTAGTCCTGAAGACGCCCGATCACATCAAATTCTTGGTGCTTCCTATGATGTTTTAGGCCTGAATAAGGATGCAATAGAGGCTTATAAGCACGCTATAAAGATTAACCCCAATGATTGGTCGTCCTATCACAATCTTGGTAATATTTATTTGGAGTTAGGCATGCTTAAGGAAGCAGTGGATGCATACGAACAAGCGGTACGAATTAACCCGGATTTTGCAGAGTCATATAAAAAACTTGGTTACGCCTATGGGAAATCAGGAAGGGCTACGGACGCGATCGAGGCATTCAAGCAAGCAATACGAATTAATCCTGATGATTCAACAGCTCATATCAATCTTGGTGTTTCCTATGAGAAATCAGGAATGAGTAAGGAAGCAATAGAGGCATTCAAGCAAGCAATTCGAATTAATCCTGATTATGCTGAGGCTCATAACGACCTTGGCATTGCCTATGGAGAATTGGGAATGTACAAAGATGCAATAGGTGCATACAAGCAAGCAATAAAAATTACGCCTGATGATATACAAACTCATTACAAACTTTATAATGCCTATTGGAAATTAGGAATGTTTAAGGAAGTGAAAGAGTCATGTAAGCAAATTATACAGTTTAAGCCTGATGAAGCAAAGGCGCATCTTGGACTTGGCCTGTCATGCGTATTATTGGATGAAACAGGCTGCGCTTTAGAGGAATATAAGATACTGAAAAAACTTAATCCTGAGATGGCAGAGGCATTGTTTAATGTCATTTATAAATAAGAAAGCAAATAAAATTTAGATGACTTTAATTAGGTAAGAGTTCATTCAACTCAGCAAAGCTGCTCTAAAAACTTCGCCATATTCCGAAGAGATTCTACACGATCTTTTGGTATTCCAATCTGCCGAAAATGCATAGTTTCATTTCTTGTAGCGTTTACTTCTTCAAGATGTTTTATAAAGCGTGATCTGGAGATTTTATATTTGCTGAAACGGTTCCATTTCTTTTCATTCTCCAGCAACCTGATATAATCGCCAAATGTTAAGTCGGACGACGATTTAATTTCTCTTTCTTTAGAAGAATGAGTTTGTGTTTTTTTTATTTCATCGGGAGTGAAATGGTCATCAATAAGCTGTCTGATAATACATTCTATTTTGCCTATAAGGAGAAAAGGTTCCACTAAGTCAATAAAGCGGGTTGTAATATCCCAGGTAGTTACAATACCGATAATCTGTTTATCATTGCTTCTAACGAGAATGAAATCCTCACTGAAGATACGCTTAAGAGCATCGAGCAAATCTGTATCATCGTCTAATATGATTTCGGGCGGACAGGGTTTCATACATTTCCCTACCGTAGTACATTCCCTTCCTAATGCATATGCTTCTCCAATTGACCGCCAACTGATATAACCGTCAACCTTTCTGGCATTTTGCATAACCGGCAATTGAGAATAGTCGTTTATCATCATGATAGTGATAGCGTCCTTAATATCGTCATCACGCGATACAAATTTTAGCGGATGATTTTTGGTTAATAATTCCCTGAGCTTAGGTATGTTGTTAACAATAGGCAGTGGCGCATCTTCCGGATTATTCTGAATCATGGGCTTCCTTTCCATTTCAGTCTCTTTGCCCGTTATTTTCTGTTTCTCGAAAACGGATATTATCCTAATTTTATCAAATCATAAAGTTTATTCTATCATTATAATAAGCTGATCTTAAAAACCTGAGAACGAGCACTCTCAGATTGACACCATGTAACATAAAAGCCGCACTGGTCATGCCTGATAAATCTTTATGTCAATAAGGCTCAGATAAACCGTATTTGATTTTCCATCTCTTCAGGGGAGATGGATTTACTAACACTCTTTAATAAGTTTACAATGAACTATGGCTGAAACTATAAGGACGGAAGAGTATATCCTTGAAGAAGAGCCCTATTACCTGCCTTCCGGCAAGGAAATAGATATCTTTGAATCGGCTTACAGGAACTTGATACCGGTCATTCTTAAAGGCCCCACCGGCTGCGGCAAGACCCGGTTTATGCAGTACATGGCATGGAGGCTTAAAAGGCCTTTGATAACGATTTCGTGCCATGACGACCTTACCGCTTCCGACCTTGTCGGCAGATACCTTGTGCGCGGCGGGGAGACGGTCTGGATTGACGGGCCTCTTACACGGGCAGTAAAGGCAGGCGGGTTTTGCTATCTTGATGAGATTGTTGAAGCAAGGAAAGACACCACGGTTGTAATACATCCCCTTGCCGATGACCGGAGAATCCTCCCTGTGGAAAAACTCGGGGAGCTCCTCAAGGCGCCTCCTGAATTTCTCCTGAGCATATCCTACAACCCCGGATACCAGAGCGTGCTCAAGGACCTGAAGCAGTCCACGAGACAAAGGTTTCTTGCCATAGAATTCAGCTATCCCGACAGGAAGCTTGAAAAAGAAATTATCACGCATGAGACCGGCGTTAATGAAATTACCTCGGAAAAACTTGTAAACCTCGCGGAGAAGACCCGGAACCTCAAAGACAGGGGCCTTATTGAAGGGGCGAGCACAAGGCTTTTGATACACGCCGCGAAACTTATCGCTTCAGGCATAGAACCAAGGAAGGCCTGCGAGGTCGCGATCACCTCCCCCCTTACCGACGACCATGAAATGCTCGCGGCGCTTTCTGAGCTTGTAAGCTCCATATTCTGATGTATGGGATCGAGGAAAAATACAGGGAACATCTGAGAGAAGAGCTTATCAAAAACCTTCGCCTTGATTTTTTTGACGAAGAAGAGATAGCGGCGGTCTTCAGAGACCTTGAATTCCTTGACAAAACTATCAGCCAGAAAACTCTGGCCCTCTGTCAAACCCTTTCCCATGCCAGCTCTTCACTTGTACCGAAGACCCTTAAACGCATCAAGAACGCCTCCCGCTTCCTTTCGCCGAAAGAGATGGAGAGATGGATAACACATGCCTTTGATCTTCTGGACCATCAGGGAGTCGAGCCCTTTATAAGTTTTATTTCAAGGATTGATGAAGAGTCTCTATGGGATTTTCTGATGCCGAAAGGGCTGTCCCTTCAGGAAGCGGCCCCTGTCCTTGAAACTTATCTGACGGGCATTTCAGGACTTGAGCTGAAGATTGCGCCCGGCCAGGAGTCTTATACCGACACATCAACGATATATCTTCCGCCTTTTCTCGGCAAATATGAGGAGCGGGACAAAAATTTTCTTCTCTATAAACTTATGACGGCCTTCAAATGGGCGCAGATATCACAGGGGACCCTGACCCCTGACGCTGAAACGTTACAAGCCCTTATTAAAGACAGCGGCCCGGACCATCCTGACATCGAAACGTTTTTCAGGCTTTTTCCGGAAAAGGAGCTTGCCGTAGACCTGTATAATATCCTCGAGGCCGTGAGGCTCGGGTCGTTTCTGGAAAGAGAGCTTCCCGGGCTTATGCAAGAGGCGCGGGACGTGAAGAAAGATTTCCTGAAAGAGAGGCCGCCTCTTTCGGACCTGCCGGAGAAAACCGCCTTTGTGGAAGCGCTTTATCAGTTCTATTTAAAAGAAGACACCGATAAAACACCTTACGGAATTCCTGAGGCGCTGATTGACCCGGTCCTGTCCTTGAGAATAGGAGCGCCTCACGGTGAGAGCATGAGAACTCTTATCCGGCTTTATGACACGGCAAGCGGACTCGCGGGCGCGTATCAGCCGGGAAGTTATCTGCTTTTATTGGGCACTATCAAGCCGGAAGAAGTTTCCCTCCACCTGAAGTCCGAGAGGCGCGCGCATAAAAAGAAACTTGAAGGGTTAATCACGAAAATATTAAACATGCCTGATTTCGAGCCGCAGAAAGCGCCTTCCCGCAGATTTGTCTTCCGCGAAGGACAGCCTGAGCCCGCGAAGGAATACCTCCTTATAAAAGGCAGGATTATAGAACTTGACAGGGAGACGAAAAGCTTTATAGAAGAGAGGGGCGGGATACCGGGCGGCATAATGGTCAAGGGGGCGGATATCGGGGGGGCCGGATGTCCCATGACGCTGACCGGGCTCGTGGAAGAGGAAGAGAGTTTTACAGAGGCGGACGGAGGCATAAAGTACGATGAGTGGGATTATAAGAGGGGTGGATACAAGAAACACTGGTGCACCCTTTATGAGCATGATATTCACCCCGGACATGAGCCGTTCGTAGAAGCAACACTTAAACGCTACAGCGGTTATGTAAATATTCTGAGGAAAAAATTCGAGCTCTTAAAAAGAGAACCGAAGATCGTCAGGAGACAGAAAGAAGGGGACGACATAGATATCGATGCAACGGTCGAGGCCTTTGCCGACATCTGCGCCGGACTTTCCCCCGCTGAAAATTTCTTTACAAAATATGACCGGCAGGGGCGGAATTTTGCCGTCCTGTTTCTCCTCGACATGAGCGGCTCTACCAAGGGATGGGTCAATGTGGCTGAAAAGGAATCCCTTGTGCTTATGGCAGAGGCGCTGGAGGCCCTCGGGGACAGGTACGCCGTGTACGGCTTTTCGGGCATGACAAGAAACAGGTGCGATTACTACCGCGTAAAAGGGTTTGGGGAGCCTTATTCCGATATGATAAAACGGCGGATAAGCGGCATCGCGCCGAAAGATTATACGCGCATGGGACCGCCTATCCGACACTCGGCAAAGATACTTAAGTCAATCGACGCAAAGACAAAGCTCTTTATCACCCTCAGCGACGGCAAGCCCGAAGACTACGACGCGTATAAAGGGGACTACGGCATCGAAGATACGAGAAAGGCGCTTGTAGAAGCAAAGGAGCAGGGCATATATCCATTCTGCATAACCATCGACAGGGAGGCAAGCTCGTACCTTAAATATATGTATGGGGAAGTAAACTATATCGTAATAGATGACGTGAAAAAGCTCCCGAACAGGATAACAGAGATATACAGGAGACTTACCACGTAGGACCATGACAGGCGGACGCAAAAAGACAGGAATAATTTTAAGCGTAATAGGATACCTGCTGTCTCCGCTTTCGTGGTGGAATGATTTATACCTGAATATTCCGCTGGCTTACGCGGGCGCATGGCTTGTCAGCCTGTTTTACAAGCCGGCTTTTCTTGCAGCATTTATTGCCTGTTACTGGATAACGAATATAGCCGGCTTTGTCCTGATGCACAAGGGAATAGAAAAGATCGTCAAAAAAGAAGCGATTAAAAAATCATATTCTAAAAGAGATATTCTTAAAGACATCGTCCTTTCGCTGGCCTATACGGGGTTAATAGTCATACTGGTTAAATTGAATGTGATAAGGCCGGTCGAAGAGTATTTTAAATAAGGACCGGAATGATACGCGCAAGCGAGTCCGGTCCCGGCTGCGTATTGTTTGAAAAATGCAAACAAACGTATACATAATGTATCCATTTCCGAATTTTCCGCTTGCATTTTCTTCATCGAATGTTATAATATTTTCCAATGCCGGAGGTGCTGGACACGCACATATCCGAGGTTGAACCTCGACAGCAGGGTGGTTCGGCAAGCAGCGCCGAAACCGGATCACTCAATAATTTTCATTTTAAGCTTCCGGTATTTGAAGGCCCCCTGGACCTCCTCCTCCACCTGATAAAGGAGAACAAGGTCGATATCTACGATATCCCGATTGCGGAAATAACCCGCCAGTACATTTCTTACCTTGAGCTCATGAAATATCTGAACCTTGAGATTGCCGGCGAGTTTCTTGTGATGGCCGCGACTCTCATCCATATAAAGTCCAGAATGCTTCTACCCCCGGATGAAGAGAAGAAACAGGAAACCGACGAAGACCCGAGGTCCGAACTGGTCCTGAGACTTCTTGAATATCAGGCTTACAGAGAGTCCTCCGGTTTCCTCAGGGAACGTGAAAGCGCCTGGAAACATGTCTTCCGCAGGGGCGCCCCCGACCACAAAAGTATCGAGATCGAGCCCGAACCGCAGCTTTTTGAAGCTGACGTCTTCGCCCTTATGACCGCTTTCAGAAAACTCCTCGAAAAGGCCCCCGCGCAGATAATCGAAATCACGAGAGAGACCCTCACTGTTTCAGACAGGATAAATTTTATCATGGAACGGATCGAGAAAGAGGACGGGGTAAGGTTTGAGGCGCTGTTTGAAGAAGGTTCTTCACGGGTGACGCTTATCGTGACGTTCCTGGCGCTGCTTGAGCTTGTCAGGCTCGGCCTGATAAAGACATATCAGGAAAAGGCATTCGGCGTCATCTGGATCATCAACCCGCAGAAGCAGCCCGGCCCGGCGCCGGACGAGGCCGGTCAGGAAGCGCTATCCTGAAAAAGCTTTAGCTCCGCTCCGTATTGTCTCTATCGCCTCGATAACAGTTTCTTTGACCATTTCATGTTCATCATCGATTGCGTCTGACAAAAAAGGCAGTGCCTCTTCGTGACCGATGAGGCCCAGAAGATAGGCTGCGTCGCCCCGGATAGTGGGTCCCGGGTTTTTCAATGCCTTCGCGATACCGGGGATCGCGGTCCTGATATCGCCGCCGTGTTCCGGCATAAGGGTTTCCACAAGAGCTACGGCGCCGAGCCGCACCCGGCTCCTTTCATCTTCGAGCATATCTCCTATTAAGGGGAAGAGTTTTTTGTCGTATTTAAACATATCAATGATGTTCTCAAGGAAACCATTCTCCATGTAATCTGCTATCAGCTTTTTCATTTAACAATAATCCTGCCTTTGCCCTTTACAACCCCCCCGATGATCCAGTAAGGCATTTTCTCCCTCCCCGCGATCTTTTCAAACTTCTTCAAACCCTTCGGAGGAAGCGCGATCAGCATGCCGCCTGAGGTCTGGGGGTCTGACAGGACCAGTTGCGCGCCTTTGGAAAAATCCGGGGGGAATATGACGTCCCTGCTGCAGAAATCGAGGTTTCTCCTCGCCCCCCCCGGGGCCATTCCTGCCCCGGCAAGTTTTTTTACCCCGTTCATTACAGGGACACTGTCATAAAGGACGACAAGGTCTGTTTTCGAGTTTTTCGCGATGTTTAATCCGTGACCCAGCAGCCCGAATCCGGTGACGTCCGTTGCGGACCTGGAGCCTGAAAGAACAGCGGCTTTTGAAGCGGTCTTATTAAGCAGCAGCATGGAGGCAACAGCCCTGTTCAGGGCCGCGCCCTTCACCTTTCCTTTTTTGGCCGCGGACGTGATGATGCCTGTGCCGAGAGGTTTTGTGAGGACGAGGATATCCCCCGGCGCCGCCCCCCCTACTTTCAAAATAGTTTTTTTGTCTGCTATGCCCGTTACCGAAAGACCGAATTTGAATTCCCTGTCTTCAATACTGTGCCCGCCGATAAGACATGTGTCCGCTTCCGCGAGTTTATCAATACACCCTTTCAGTAATTTTCTGATGACGGTAGGCCCGAAATCACAGGACGAAAACCCGAGGAAGGCAAGCGCCGAGAGGGGCGCGCCTCCCATGGCATACACATCGCTTACGGCGTTTGCCGCGCAAATCGCCCCGAAAGTATAAGGGTCGTCAACAATCGGCGTGATTACATCTATTGTCTCAACAAGGAGACGGTCTTTGAAACGCACGACGCCCGCGTCATCGCCGGGACCAACGACAACCCTCTGATGTTTGCATTTATGCAGGTCTGTCAGAATTTCGGAAAGGTCCGCCGGACCCAGTTTTGCCGCTCAGCCGCCTGCAGTCACTTTTTCAGTAAGCTTCACTGCTTTCATTGTAGATAATGATACTGAAAAGATTTTACCTTGTCAAAAAATCCCGGGCCGCCTTACGGATTTTGACTTTTCACCGGGAGTTTCTGTATTTTACAATGTCATGATTGATTTGCACACGCATACCCTTTTAAGCGACGGCGCGCTTCTGCCGTCGGAGCTTGTTCAAAGGGCTTACAGCGCGGGGTACCGCGCGCTGGCCCTTACGGACCATGTGGATATGTCCAACATCGATTTTGTAATCCCGAGAATAGTGGAGGCGGTAAAGGAACTTCGTCCTTATTCACAATTGACGCTTATCCCGGGCGCGGAGATAACGCATGTGCCTCCGAAGCTAATCGAAAAGATGGTCGGGAAGGCGCGGGACCTCGGCGCTAAAATAGTGGTTGTGCACGGCGAAACCCTTGCCGAACCTGTGGCCCCGGGCACAAACAGGGCAGGGATAGAGGCCGGCGCGGACATCATTTCACACCCCGGCTTAATAAGCAGGGAAGACGCGTTGACGGCGAAACAAAAGGGCGTGGCGCTTGAGATAACATCAAGGAAAGGACATTGCATTTCCAACGGCCATGTTGCAAAAGTCGCCTCGGAGACCGGCGCGGGGCTTGTCATAAATACCGATACTCACGGCCCGGAAGACCTGATCACCCTTGACCGCGCGGTTATGGTCCTCCTTGCCGCCGGGATCGCGGAGGAGAATGCCGGTTCTGTCCTGAAAAACGCGGAAAGACTCGCAGATAAAATATGGAGGGATTAAATGCCCAGGATTATCAAGAAAAAACCCGTTAAAAAGAAACCCCTTAAAGAGCCGGAGGTGAAAACCGCCGCCCTCGAAGCATTGGATTTAATGAAGCAGAGACGGAAACAGGCAATTATAATTATTTCGGTGATCGCGGCGGCCGCGCTCCTGCTTGTGATTTTTAAATTCTATGTATCTTCACAGAATCAAAAAGCCCATTCCTTCGAACTGGAAGCGGCCAAATATTATTACAGGGAAAAACCTTATGACGCACTTCCTGATGAGGAACGGTGGAAAAAGGCGCTCGATCTCTATAAAAAATCAGTCGAAGTAAAAGCGACTCCGTCCGCGCTTTTTTATCTCGGCAACAGCTATTACAATCTCGGAGATTATGAAAACGCGATAAAGCAGTATGATATTTTCACGGACAAATTCAGCAAAAACCACGCGGTCCTGCCGCTCGTTTATCAGAAGCTTGCGTCCGCGTATTTCAGGACCGGAAAAAACGACAGGGCCCTCGAAACACTCGGCAATCTCTCCAAAGCCGGAAACGGTGTCTTCAGGGATACGGCCCTGCATCTTGAGGCAAATTATTATGAGAGCGCCGGAGATACCGTGAAGGCGATGGAGAAGTACAAGGCGCTTGCGGATGAATTTCCGGGCTCGCCTTGGGCCGGGGAGGCGACTGCTAAAATCGCCCAAAGCGCTAAAAAGGAAAATACGGGTGCGCCCGGGCAAGCAGTGGAGGGGACAACCAATAAATAAGCCGCTGTTGCGTCAACTGACCGTTATTGCATTTGAAATCAATCCTCAGTACAATAAATTAGTTAACACTGTTTTTGGAGGTGACGTATAAATGAATGCTCTCAAAACAACCGTTCTCATGGCGGGTCTCACGCTTATTCTTGTATGGGCAGGGGCTGCCATGGGCGGCAGGTCAGGCATGACAATGGCGCTGATGTTCGCGCTGGTCATGAACCTCGTTACTTATTGGTTCAGCGACAAGATTGTGCTTAAAATGTACAGGGCCAACGAGGTCACGGAAAGAGACGCCCCGGAACTTTATTCGATTGTGAGAAGACTCGCGCAGAAAGCGGAGCTCCCTATGCCGAAGGTTTATATAATCAATCAGGACCAGCCGAACGCGTTTGCCACCGGAAGGAACCCGTCCCATGCCGCGGTCGCTGTGACAACAGGCATAATGAATATCCTGAGCAGGGAAGAGCTTGAGGGAGTTATCGGACATGAGCTCGCACATGTCAAGCACAGGGACATCCTCATCGGCACAGTAGCCGCAACAATTGCCGGCGCGATAAGCTACCTCGCGCAGATGGCGCAGTGGGCGATGATATTCGGCGGCAGACATGACGATGACGAAGGGGGAAGCCCCGTGGCGGCGCTGGTAATGATGATCGTAGGGCCGATTGCTGCAATGCTCATCCAGATGGCGATATCACGCTCAAGGGAATATTCCGCTGATGCAGGCGGCGCGCGTATTGCCGGGAACCCGAGGTACCTTGCGGGCGCTTTAAAGAAGCTGCATATGGCATCTCAAAGGATACCCCTTGACGCGAAGCCTGCCACTGCTCATATGTTTATCGTCAATCCGCTTTCAGGAGGCGGGGTATTGAAACTTTTCAGTACCCATCCCCCGGTTGAAGAGAGGATAGCAAGACTCGAAGCCATGGCAAGATAAGACCTGAAGATCAACACAGGATTCAGGATGCCGGGAACACATCCTTGAATCCTGTTTTTTTTTAGGAAAACACCTCAAACCATGTCCATTAATAAAATTGAAAAAAAAGTTTTATCCGGGAAACGCCTGTTACCTGAAGATGCGCTTGCGCTGTTTCAGAGCGATGATATCTTTACTGTCGGCAGAGTTGCAAATTTAATTTCCGAAATCAGGAACGGCAAGAACGCGTATTTTATACAGAACCACCACATAAACCCCACAAACATCTGCGTCAACCGCTGCAAGTTCTGCGCCTTCAGCCGGTCAAAGGGTGAAAAAGGGGCATATGAGTTAAGCATAAAAGAGATTGTTAAGAAACTTGGCACAAAGGCACAGAGGCACAAAGGCACAGAGGGTTTTTCAGAGGTTCACATTGTCGGCGGTCTCCATCCTGACCGGCAATTTGATTTCTATATCGAGATGCTGGAGCAAATCAAAAAACGCTTCCCGCAGATGCATGTAAAGGCATTCACCGCCGTTGAAATCGACTACTTCTCAAGGCTAAGCGGTTTGTCTCTTGCTGATACATTAATTGAACTTAAAAACGCCGGTCTTGACTCCATGCCCGGGGGGGGAGCGGAGATATTCGACGCGCGTGTAAGAAACAGCATCTGCCCTGAAAAGATTTCAGGCACGCGGTGGCTTCAGATAATGGAAGCCGCGCACAATGCCGGGATCAAAACAAACGCAACAATGCTTTATGGTCATCTTGAAACTTACAGGCATAGAGTCGGACATATGCTGAAACTCCGGGAACTTCAGGACAGGACAGGCGGGTTTCAGGCATTTATCCCTCTTGCGTTTCATCCGATGAATACGGAATTAAGTCGGAAGGCGAAAGGCAAAAGGCAAAAGGCAAAACCGGGCCTTATGGGGTCAGGTTTTAAACCTGACCCCACAAGGGGCACGTCAGGCATTGATGATTTAAAAACAATCGCAATAGCGAGGCTCTTTCTCGACAATTTCCAGCACATCAAGGCGTACTGGGTAATGCTTGGTGAAAAGATCGCGCAGCTTGCGCTTATGTTCGGGGCCGATGACCTCGACGGGACGATAATAGAAGAAAAAATCACCCACTCCGCAGGGGCGCTTTCCGGCAGCGCGTTGACGCGTTCACAGTTGATTAATCTGATTGAGAAGGCGGGGAAAGTCCCGGTGGAGCGGGATTCGTTTTACCGGCCGGTTAAAGGATAAAATGAAACGCCTGAGCAGAAAAGAAGCCCTGACCCTCCTCAAATCAGCCGACCTGTTAGGGCTCGGCGCTATAGCAGATAAGGTCCGGAGGAAACTGCATCCTGAAGGCGTTGTCACGTTCATCATTGACCGCAATATCAATTACACGAACGTGTGCATAAATAAATGCAAGTTCTGCGCGTTCTACAGGGATGAAGACAGTCCTGAAGCTTACGTGCTTGGCAACCGAAAGCTTTTTAACAAAATAAAAGAAACAATCGCGCTCGGCGGGACGCAGATCCTGATACAGGGAGGACTGCATCCGGAACTTGGCATTGAGTATTACGTTGACCTTTTAAAAAGTATAAAGAGCAGATTCCCGGTCCATGTCCATGGTTTTTCACCTCCTGAGGTTTGCTACATGGCGGACAAGGCAGGCCGTTCAATAAAACAGACACTGGAGACTTTGAAAGAAGCCGGGCTTGATTCAATTCCCGGCGGGGGCGCGGAAATCCTTTCCGACAGAATCCGTGAGCAGATCAGTCCGAAAAAAATCGGCAAGGACCGATGGCTTGAGGTGATGGAGCAGGCGCATCGCATCGGCATGAAGACAACCGCTACAATGATGTTCGGCAGCATAGAAACTCCGGAAGACATTATCGAGCACCTTGACGCAATCAGGCGATTGCAGGACAAAACCGGCGGTTTTACGGCGTTTATTCCATGGAGCTTCCAGCCGCTTAATACAGAGTTGGGAGTTAAGAGTGAAGAGTTGAGAGTTAAGAAACGACAGAGGAACTTCAAACTCCAGAACTCCAGAACTCTGAACTCTGAACTCCATACCGCTACAGCGGCGGACTATCTGCGGGTGCTTGCGCTTTCGAGGATATATCTCGACAATGTTCCAAACTTGCAGGCGTCGTGGGTGACCCAGGGGCTTAAGCCCGCGCAGGTGGCCCTGAGGTTCGGCGCAAATGACTTCGGGTCCACAATGATTGAGGAAAATGTTGTCGCTGCCGCGGGCGTGAAATACCGGGTTTCAATCGAAGATATTACAGGCGCAATCAGGTCTGCCGGTTTCAAACCCGCGCAGAGGGACATGTACTACAATATTATAAAAAAAAGGCGTTAACATGCACGCTACTCGCAGAAGCAGAGCTCATTTGCCTGGTGCTTCAGTTCAGCGGCTTTATTCCCTGTAATCGACAGCAGCCTCCGGATATCTCTTTCGTCCATTTGCGCGAGCTGCTTCATGAGGATTATCCGGTGATCTATTAATTTTCTGATCTGGTACGAGTTCAGAGTCGACAATACCGTAACCGGATACAGTTTTTTGCTCTCAATCATCTTCTCAAGGCTGTTGCCGTCAGGGTATCTCCAGCTCTTCATCCTGAGGCCCATGCATTCAGCGTACTGAATGGCGTCTGAGGTGAACCGGGTATTTGTCACCAGCCAGCCGGTAAAAGTCCTGTCGGGATAGCGGGCCTTCATGACAGGCCTGAGGTCCTGAAACCGTGAATGAACATACATGGCGACCTTTACGTCAGGCGCGTTTTCAGCGTTGTTGCGGTATTTGCATTCGACTGACACGACCTCCCTGTCGTTTGCCGCAAACACATCGATTTCGTGCTTCACGCATTTCCCTTCGAGGATTATCCCGACATCAACATGATATCCATATTGCCGCATTATCTCACCGAAATATTTTTCAAAGGGATAGCCTGAAGGCCCGAGTCTCATAAGTCCTCTCTTTAAGGAATACCTCAACCCGGTCGCGCGGTTAAACTGCCGGAGATACTTTTGCGCAAGCCTGTAAATCCTTTTTGTGCTCATATAGGGAGATATTTCAGAGGTAATTTTTTCGAGTATCTCCCCGGCCTGGTCCCGGTCGGTGCCCGACCGGATTAGGGAATCAAGCAGTTTCCGGGAGCTGAAGTCCTCAATAACGCCGGATGCTTTTTTTATTTTTATATTATTCAATTCTGGAAATTACGTCAGGTTATATTTTTCTTTTTTGTTTTATCTGTGCCTATCTGTGTTAATCCGTGGCTGAATGATTTTTACAGAATTATAACAATTTTTCAGAGCTTGTGTTTGCGGAACGGTTTTTTTCATATGAAAGTCGCGCCAACACCCAAATTCCAGTCCTTAATCATATATAATTACCGCATGGACGAACATACCCTCCGTGTGCTTGAATTCGACAAGGTGCTTGAAATGGCCGCTGTCTTTGCAATTACGGGGCCGGGGAGGAGCGTTGTTCAGAAAACAAGACCCCTCAAGCGCGTTGAAGAATGCAGGCGTCGGGTTGAGCTCGTTTCCGAATGCCTGAAGCTCCTGTCCGAAGGACGGACCCCGGGAATCGAGCATTTTGATGACCTCACTCCGCTGTTCCGGAAAGTCAGGCCGGCGGACGCCGTGCTTGAACCTTTTGAATTAAGCTCGTTCCTTCCCCTTTTTCATTCCGCGTTCAACCTGAAGATATTGAGCGAAGACCCTTCATGCGCGGGACTCGGTGAAATGGTTTCACGTCTCGTAACCCATCCTCACATCAGAAAGGCGATCGGGGGCGCGATAGACAGGGAGGGGAAGATCCGCGATAACGCATCAGCGGAGCTCTCTTCCATCAGGAAAGGCATCAGGTCCTGCGAGGCCAGGATAAAGAACATCCTTGAGGGGATATTGAAACAGAAAGAGACAGCGCCTTATCTGCAGGACTTTTATATTGCTGAAAGGAACATGAGGTGGGTCATCCCGGTGAAAAGGGATTTCAAAAGCCATATACCGGGCGTAGTCCATGATATCTCAAATACCGGGGAGACGGTCTATGTCGAACCGTATTCCATACAGCAGCCCGGCAATGAGCTTGAGTCCCTCCGGGCCGAAGAAAAGCTTGAAGAATACAGGATACTCAGAAGCCTCGCGTCTCTTTTGAGAGAACACCTTTATGAAATAGAAGAAGACTGCAAAATTGTAGCAAAGGTCGACGCCTTGCAGTCTATGGCAGGATTTGCAAAACAGATGGATATGTCCCCTCCTGAAGTCAGTGAAAAGGGGTATATGAGAATCATGAGGGGCCGGCATCCGCTCCTCTGGAAGACACTGAGGAAAGAGAACCGCGGGGACAGGCTGGTGCCTCTTGATATCGAAACCGGCAGGGGCCATTCCTGCATGGTCATTACCGGGTCAAACGCGGGAGGGAAGACCGTATCACTCAAGACAATCGGCGTATTGACCCTTATGGCGCTCTCCGGGATGCACATCCCCGCGGAATCAGGGACTGTGATTCCATTTCTGGAAAACGTGCTTGCGGACATCGGCGATGAACAATCCATTGAACAGAACCTCTCAACATTTTCAGCGCACATTACCCGTATATCCGAGATAATCCGCCAGGGCCGGGAGCGCTCCCTGGTTATCATTGATGAACTCGGGACCGGGACCGACCCGGAGCAGGGCGGCGCCCTGTCATGCGCTGTATTGAGGAAACTGAACCGGCAGGGCGCGCTCACGCTTGTGTCGACTCACCTCGGTATGCTCAAGGCCTTCGCCCATACCGAACCCGGCATGGTAAACGCCGCGATGGAAATGGAGGAATCGCTCATCAAAGGTGTCTCAACATACAGGCCCACCTACAGACTTGTCACGGGAGAACCCGGCACGTCGCACGCGTTTGAAATCGCGGAATCTCTGGGTCTGGGCACGGACGTCATCAGAGAGGCAAGGGAATTTATCCGGGATGAAGGCGGCAGGATCGAGTCGCTTATCACGGAGCTGAAAAAGAAGACAACAGAGCTCGATGCCGGGCTTAAAGAGACGGAGGGCCTGAAACAGGAATCCGGGCGTCTCCGATCACAATTGAAAGATGATCTCCTGCGTCTCGAAACGAGGGAAAAGGAAACCCTGGCAGGGGCCCTGAGGGAAGCTGAAGAGATTATAAGGAAGACGAAGAGAGAGGCGCGTGAAATTATTGAGAATCTGAAACAGGCAAACCTGGAGGAAGCAGGAGGCACAGTAAAAGCGCTTGATAAGAAACTTGAGGAAATCGTTACGCGCCGTAAAGAGCTTTCCCCTGAAAAGATACAACGGCTTAAAGAAGTCAAAGAAGGGCAGCGCGTTTTTGTCGGCACTATCGGTAAACACGGCATGGTCCATTCAGTAAACATGAAAACCCGAAGATGCAGGGTAACGGTTGAGGGTAAGGAGATAGAGGTTGCAGTCGGTGATCTTTCCGGACCGGCAGAGGATTTTGCCGATAAGCAGGCAGGACCCCGCAAGGGCGAACGGCCGTTCGCCTCTATAAACATACCCGAAAACATTAACGTCCCCAATGAATTAAACGTCATAGGCCGGCGTGTCGACCCTGCCCTCTCGCTCATCGAACGGTATCTTAATGACGCGTCAATGGCCGGGATGAAGCAGGTAAAGATAATCCACGGGATAGGCACGGGAATACTTGGCGGCGCCATAAGGGAGTATCTCAGAGACCATCCCCTTGTTGAGAGTTTCAGGAAAGGGAACGAAGACGAAGGCGGCCCGGCGGTAACAGTGGTTTTATTGCAGGCTTAACGTTTAAGGTGTCTTGTGCTATAGTATTTGCACAATAAAAATAAGCTGGTTGGGAGGTCCTCTTGATACCGCGTTATACAAGACCTGAAATGGCAAAGATCTGGGAGCCGGAGAATAAATTCCGGAAATGGCTCGACATAGAGATAGCGGCCTGCGAGGCCTGGGCCGGGCAGGGTGAGATCCCGAAAAAAAGCCTTGCAGCCATAAAGAAAAAAGCGAAATTCAATATCTCCCGGATTGACAGGATAGAAAAGACCGTCAAACACGACGTAATAGCATTCCTCACATCGGTTGCCGAACATGTCGGTCCCGACTCACGTTTCATCCATAAGGGGCTTACCTCTTCGGACGTACTCGACACCGCGCTCGCCCTCCAGATGAAAGAAGCCGCCGGCATCATCATTAAAGACGTCAAAGAGCTCATGGCCGTTTTGAAGGCCGGCGCGTTCAAATATAAAAACACCCTGCGGATGGGCAGGAGTCACGGCATACACGCCGAGCCCACGACATTCGGGCTCACGTTCGCGCTGTGGCATGAAGAAATGAAACGCAACCTGTCCCGCGTAATAGCGGCAAAGGAAGTCATAAGCTGCGGGAAGCTGTCAGGCCCTGTCGGCACCTTTTCCAATATACCGCCGGTTATTGAACAGCTCGCGTGCCGGAAGCTCGGATTGAAACCCGCCCCTGTTTCCACGCAGATCATACAGAGGGACCGGCATGCTGAATTCATGAACGCCCTCGCCCTTACAGCGGCTTCCGTTGAAAAAATCGCCGTGGAGATCAGGCATCTCCAGCGCACCGAAGTGCATGAGGCGGAAGAGCCTTTTGAAAAGGGGCAGAAAGGCTCCTCGGCCATGCCGCATAAAAGGAACCCGATAGGATGTGAAAATCTGAGCGGGCTCGCGAGGGTCGTGCGCTCAAACGCGCTGGCCGCGATGGAGAATATCGCCCTGTGGCACGAACGGGACATCAGCCACTCTTCCGTGGAGAGGATAATAATCCCCGACAGCGCGATACTTATCGATTATATGCTCGCGCGCCTGACAGGGATACTGAGGGGGCTTATCGTCTACCCGGAAAGGATGCTGGAGAATATCAGGAAAAGCTACGGGCTTTATAATTCCCAGCGCGTTATGCTGAAACTGATTGAAAAAGGACTGAGCAGGGAAGACGCCTACCGCATGGTGCAGAAAAGCGCCATGCTGAGCTGGGAGCAGAGAAAGGATTTTAAAGATATATTAAGGAAGGACCCGGTTGTAAAAAAATATCTTTCCGGTAAGGAAATTGACGGCATCTTTGACCTGAAATATTACACAAAGAATGTGAATTATATTTTCAAACGGGTATTTAAATAGCCGGCTCATCCAGGATCTCCCTTACCTTTTTCAGCAGTTGGTCCGGCATAATGGGCTTAGACAGGAAGTTCAACCCCGAATCAAGTATTCCCCTGGTGTGGACAATCTCCGCGGTATACCCGCTTATAAACAGCGCCTTCACCTGCGGGTTGATCTTTTTAATCTCTTCATAAGCTTCTCTTCCGTTTTTCTTCGGCATTATCACGTCAAGGATGACAAGATTGACCGCTTCCTTACGCGCTGAGAATTTTTCTACTGCTTCATGGCCGTCCCGGGCCTCTATGACGGTATAACCGAATTCACCGAGGATCGAGCCCGCAAGCTTTCTCAGTGATTCGTCGTCCTCGGCTATGAGGATTGTCTCTGCTCCTCCTTTTATCAAAGTAACAGGGCGGCTCTCTTTTACCTCTCTTTCTTCAACCCTTAGAAGTGGGAGATAAATATCGAATGTAGTGCCGGTCCCGAGCCCGCTGGATACCATAATGTAACCGTTATTCTGCTTTATCGCCCCGTAGACCATCGCGAGCCCGAGCCCGGTGCCCCGGCCTACTTCTTTTGTCGTAAAAAAGGGCTCGAAGATCCTCGCCCTTGTTTTATCATCCATTCCGGCGCCGGTATCCGTTATGGAAAGAAGAGCGTATATGCCCGGTCCGCCGAAACCGTGTTTCTTTATGAACTGCTCATCCATAGTCGTCATTTCGGTCCTTAAGGTTAATGTGCCTCCGCGGGGCATGGCGTCTCTCGCGTTGGTAGCGAGGTTCAGCAATATCTGTTCGATCTGCCCGCTGTCGGCAAGTATCGTCAGCGGTCTTTCATCCAGGACAAGCTGCGTCTCTATGTCTTCACTGATTACCCTGCTCAGCAGTTTCTGGACATTCCTTATGACCATATTTAAATCAACCGGCCTCGGACTGATAAGCTGTTTCCTGCTGAAGGCGAGCAGGCTCTGCGTCAGATTAGCGCCTCTTTCCGATGACGCGATGATCTGTTCGAGATGGATTTTCAGGGGGTCGTCTTTCCTCATCTTCATTTTTATGATATTGGCGTAACCGATGATCGCCGTAAGGATGTTGTTGAAGTCATGCGCGACCCCGCCGGCGAGGATTCCAACGGCCTCCATCTTTTGCGCGTGGAGGAGCTGGTCATGGAGCCTCTGACGCTCTTCGGCCGCCAATTTACGCTCGGTGATGTCTACGATCAGGCCGTCATAAGCTATGAGCCTGCCTTCACGGTCATATCTCGGCACAGGGGTGTTCCTTACCCATCTGACATCGCCTCTTTTGTGAATAATCCTGTGTTCTATCGGCTCCCTGGTTTCTCCTGAAAGCAGCCTTTCGGAATGCTTTATTACCTGTTCCCTGTCTTCTTCATGCACCATATTCAGCCAGAGGAAAGGGTCGGCGTCATATTCTTCGGTTGCGTATCCGGTTACGGCGATACAGCCGGGCCCGTGCTTTGTCGATAGCGGCCGGCCGTCTTTTATGTCGACAGTAAAGATATAGTCCGTAACCGAATCGATAAGCTTTTTATACCGGGCCTCGCTTTCCCGCAGCGCCTTTTCAGAGCGTTTGCGTTCAGTGATATCGGAGCGCATTATTTCCTCTTTTTTCTTAAGTTCATCGATCTGCAGTGAATTCCGGATCGCCTGCGCGAGTCTCGGGGCGATAATCTGAAGGACCAGACGGTTGCTCTCTCCTATGCCGTTTACTTTCGCGGCAGCGACATTCAGTGTGCCTATGCACTGATTGTTGACAATGAGAGGTATTAATAAATATGACTTGAAGCCTGCTTCAAGAAGGATTTTGTCAACCTCATATTCAGGCTTCTGTTTTTTGATATTCGGCTGGTAAAGCGGCTCAACCCGCCGGACTGCTTCAGAAAGGGCTGATTTTTCAAAAGAAAGGAAATCCCCGGATTCCAACCCCCTGATCTCCGTTACCGCGTCATAGATCATAAAACCACCCTTCTCCTGCTGAAGAAGGGCAATGGATACTCGTGTGATGCCAAGACGGGTCTGTATAAATTCCAGCGCCTTATGGGCAACGGCAGAGAAATGCAGACAGGCTATCTCTTCCTCAAACTCTTTGAGGATATGGAGAATCTTTTGAAAAGAAGTCCTTTTATCCACTTGCGGATATCCGCTCAAAAATTAGCTGTTACCAGTACCGGACTTCTCCCACATCCAGATGGACAAAACCGGCCCTTGGATAGTACCCGACTCCGCCGCCTTTAAGGTCAATCGCGGCGAGCCTGAGCGCCTTTGTTGAGAAACCGGGAACGCGTATATCGACAGCCTGGCCGAACATATGCAGGCTGTTTTTGGCCACCCCTCTTTTGTGTTTCCTGAGCCTGGCATTTGTTTGAGGAGTACGATACCCGGATATGATATGGAACGGCCCGGTAATCTTTAGTTTTTCCCTGAGCGCGAAAAGAAGGTCCAGTAAATTCGTATCGATAACCTCAATAGTTTCTGTCAGATGGTCCCGGAATATATGATTTATTTCATTAAGCACATCGGTTATGTATTGCCCGTTGCTCCAGTAGTCAGCGTTCAGGGTCTCGCCTGTGTATGTATTGTAAAAAAACAGGGACTTTTCAGGCAGCAGTAATTCTTTTACAGTTGAAAAAGCCTTGCGGGGCATTAAACTTGACGCCATTGTAATAAGTCCGCCGGCGAGCAAACCCCTTCTGCTTACCATGAGGTCCAAAGCTGCCCTGATTTTTTTCTCAAATAAATTCATGGGTTGTACCTCCTTTTTAAGACATTAAGAGGCATTATATCATGTAACCGTTTTTTTTTCAATTTTTTGGAAGCCGGTTTTTCGGAGCATGTTTCTCTCTTGACTATTCCCGGCCTTAACGTTATATTCATGCATGCCGGGGAAAAAGTATAAACCCATATCGCTGGGCCGGGTTAAAACCTGCCGGTTAAAGACGAGGATGAGCAAGGTCGGGCTCGATAAGGCCGGCCGGCCTTTTCGCGGCGGGGACTTCCGGGATTTTTTAGGCAGCCTTCCGGACCTCCTCGCGGTAAAGGATTTCAGGGCAGTCGTCGATTCAATTATAAGAGCAAGGAAAAGCAGCAGGCCCGTAATCCTCGGCATGGGCGCGCATCCGATAAAGGTCGGCCTCTCGCCGGTCATCATAAACCTGATGGAAGCCGGCGTCATCACAGCCGTGGCGATGAACGGCGCGTGTATCGTACATGACTTTGAGCTCAGCCTGATGGGCCGCACATCCGAGGACGTTGATATCGAACTGTGCAGGGGGACCTTCGGCATGGCAGAGGAGACCGGCAGGGAAATAAACAGGGCCGTTAAGACCGGCGCCGGAAAGGGTTTCGGGATCGGCAGATCAGTGGGTGAATACATATTAAGGAGTAAGGCTGATTATAAGGAGCTGAGCGTTCTGGCGGCGGCGGCACGGCTGGGCATCCCGGCAACGGTCCATATCGCCATAGGAACGGATATCATCCATATGCATCCCCAGGCAGATGGAGCTGCAATGGGGAAAGGCAGTCTGACGGATTTCAGACTCCTGTCTTCCGTAATTTCCGACCTTAAAGGGGGGGTTTACATCAATCTCGGCTCGGCGGTCATATTGCCGGAGGTTTTTCTGAAGGCAATCGCCGTCACAAGGAACCTGGGCTATAACGTCAAAAATTTTACGACCGTGAATATGGACTTCATACAGCATTACAGGGCGCGCGAAAACGTGCTGAGGCGCCCTGTCCTTTCAGGAGGGAAAGCATATGCCCTGACAGGGCATCATGAGATAATGTTCCCGCTGCTTGCGGCCGCGGTGATGGAGAAGACCCTATGAGGCCTGTCGTTGATGAAGATCTCTGCATAGGCTGCGGCAACTGCGCGGAGATATGCCCTGCCGTCTTTCAGCTTATCGACGAAAAATCGAAGGTCGTCGACCCTGAAGGCTGCGAGTTCGCCGACTGCTGTGAAGCGGCCGCGGAGAACTGCCCGGTGGAAGCGATAACGCTTGTTGAGGCTGAATAACAATTGTGTTAAAATGTTGCATCACTACGGGCAAGGAGAGACCATTTGAGAAAGACCGCGGCGGTCAGCTTCGAAGGAGATTCGGTAAGAATCGTTCACGCCTCAGTCAGAGGCAAAGGCATCACGGTCAAAAAAACTGAAACAGTCCCTGAAAATGAATTCGACAATTACCTCCGCCGTGAAAAGGCCTCGGAGTTCATCGTAACCTGCCAGTTCAGGGAATCCCATCATGACATCGTCACAACACCCGTTGTCAAAGAGCAGTTTCTGAGAAAGATCGTAGAGTCTGAAATAAGAAAGGTCATTACGCAGAAGGATTTTTCCTTTATCTGCGCCCCTGTCGGCGAGAAGGTAGTCGAAAACAGAAAGGTGATGGAAGTCTTCTATTACGCCGTTCCTGAAGACCCGGTCCGGAATGTTGTAGAGAGGTTTTACGACAACGGAAAGACGGTCAGTGCTTTATATCCTTCCGTGTTTTCAGCGGCGGCGCTGATCGGTCACGGGGTTTACGGTGAAGCCGCCATGGGAATATTCGGCGCGGGAAAGTCACGTTCCGCGTTTTTTATAAAAAAAGGAAAAATTTATTTTATCAGGAATTATGAATCCTTTGAATCGGAGCTCTCCGACTTCGACATACAGAACATCAACATGACGACCAGCTACTGTTTTCAGAACCTCAGGTTGAATCCCTCATCGGTTTTCCTGATCGGCGCCCTGTCGGACCCTCTCCATATAAACACCATGACTACCGCTCCCCTCGCGTGTCTTTCCAGGCCTGAATACATCCATTGCGACAGGGAGATATTCAATGAATTCATTGTCCCGGTCGCCTCTTTTCTTGCGCCGAAGACCTCGAGCATCCTGAGCGGGGGGTTCAGGATGCTCTATCAGGTAAAGAATTATATGGCATATGCGACAAAAGCCTTTATCATACTTGCGCTTTTATGCGCCGGCGCCGTCTCTTACGAATTCAGGAATATGACTGAAAAGAAAAAGCAGATACAAACTGCAAAAAAGAGCGGAGTTGATATTGTGAATGTTTTAGCGGAATACGACGCCAGAAAAGAAAAGGTAAACAAGTATATGCCGGTTGTGGAATTTCTTAACAGGCCCTCGCCGGACCTTCAGAGGCTGCTGATCTCCCTGGGAACAACGGATATTAAAGGGATAACGCTGAACAAGGTCAATGTCCTGTCTGAAAATGACAACAGCCTTTCCGTCATCTTTGAAGGGACCGCCCTTTCAGACACCTACGCGGCGATGCAGGATTCCCTGGACCATATGGCGGAAGAGCTGGTCAAGCTCGGGAATATGGAAATAACAAGACGTTCGGTTGAACTTAAGGACCGGACGTTTACAATAGAGATGAAATATAAAGCGGCCCCATGAACTATTTCAAATACCTCAAAAGCAGCTTGCCGGCATATATCATAAGCGGCGTTCTGTCGGGGCTGGCGGCTTTTTCCCTGGTGACGGTCCACAGATATAATAATTTTCTGGAGAATTCATACGGGACTATTGAAAATATTAATCTCAAAGGCGAAGACGTCGGAAAGGAGATAGCCCGGATAGACGCTCTGACCGGCTACTTTCAGGATACGTTCGGCGTCAGGGAAGACGGGTTCAACGCTGAAAAACTTATCCTGCGCGCGCTTGATGAAATGAAGGCCGGCCTGAATAACTCTTCGATAACGGTCAGCAGATTTGAAGACGCGGGCGGGGAGAAACAGCTTCCTGTGGAAATAAGGGTCCCCGTAACCAATTACAGGACGGTCATTAATTACACGGGTTATGTCGAATCATTCAGGCTGCCTGACTTCAGGATAAAGGATTTTTCGTTAATCAAAGAGGCGGGGGGAGGAGTGATCCTCATCATCCAGGGGAGCTTCACGGCGCCGAAGGGAGGCAGCTTGTAGCTATGGCTGAGAGCTTGTGTAATTATGGATAACAGGACCAAAATTCTGATTGCCTTTCCATTTGTTTTCATTATAATACTTTTTATCGCGGCAGCCGGCGTCCCTTTCAGGGAAGAGGTCACCGGAGCAGAGGAGCAAATACTGGCCTTCAGCGCCGCCGGACTTGATATAAGGGAAACACCCGCGGTTTCTTTTGCCGGGGAAATTAACATCCCTATGAAATTCGACATTCCGGAAACCGTCGTCACCGCGGCCGCGGAAAGTGACACGGCCCCTGGAAATAACTATAATAACAGTTCTGTTTCCCTGATCGTGGTAAGCGGAAAAAGGAAGATGGCGGTCATCCGGGGCGTTATTGTCAGGGAGGGAGACAGTTTTGACGGCATGAAAATAGCTGAAATAGGGCCGGACAGGGTCCTGCTGAAAAACAAGACAGAAAAATGGCTGTATCTGGAGAAGACAAAATGAAAAGAAATACTTTGTCCTTTTTTTGCTGTTCGCTGTTCGCTGTTTGCTGTTTGCTGGCTTTTAACTCCTGCTCCTCTGCGCAGCCTAAAAAAGAAATAAAAGAGGCGCCCGATTTCATCGCGCAGCAGATGGAGACCTCTTCCACGCGGCAGACCGCCGCTGCGCCGAAGGCCCCGGAGCCGGTCATCCCGGAGTTCGCGCCCGCCAAAGAAGCGGATTCTCCCCTTCAGACGAGGACGGTGTCCGTCTCGGCCAGAAATACGCCACTGAGGGACGTGCTTTTCATTATCGCGGAGACTGCAAACCTAAATCTCGTGATGGAGCGCGGCGTCGACGCGGAGCTGCCCGTTACGATGACGTTAAAAAACATGAGTGTCGGGGACGCGCTCAGCCTGGTCCTTGATTCATCCGACTATTTCTATTCGGTAAAGGAAAATATCCTTACAGTAAAGGCCGTGGAAACGGAAATATTCGAGATCGGGCATCCCAATGTAATCCAGGAATACAGGATAAAAACAGGCGGGGACATCCTGAGCGGCACCTCTTCCGTGTCTTCCGGGGCCGCGGGCAATGCCGTGAGCGGCGATGTGACTATACAGTCGGCCTCGGACCCGGTGTCATTTAATTTCTGGGACTCCCTTGAGAAATCTCTTGACACTCTTCTTAAAACCCAGGGCGCTGAACAGTCGCGGAAGGTCCAGCCGGTTTTCACGGTAAACAGGATGGCCGGCGCCGTAATGGTTACGGCTTCAAAAAAAGACCTGCAGAAAGTAACCGGGTACATCACAAATCTGAAAAAGGTCCTCAACAGGCAGGTGCTTGTCGAAGCGCGTATCGTGGAGGTCCAGTTGTCGGAAGGACTGAAATACGGAATAGACTGGAACACGGTCAATAAATGGTTTGGGGTGGGCAAGACGAGCTTCGGCACCGAGGTGTTTGCGGACATTGTGGACAGCGGCGGTCCGCACTTCCAGTTCACTGTGACTGAAAACGATAATTTCTCCCTCCTCCTCAGGGCCCTGCAGGAACAGGGTGACGTCAGGACGCTTTCCAACCCGAGAGTGAATATCATGAACGGACAAACCGCTTTGTTGAGCGTCGGCAGAAACACGAGTTTTATATCAAGGGTCGAGACCGTCACTACAAGTGGCGGCGACGCAACTCTTGCCTCAACGACCTTTACGGTGGAAACCAACAGCGTGCTGTCGGGAGTAATATTCGGAATCGCGCCCTTTATAAACGGCAACGGGGAAATCACCCTTACCATAACGCCGATTGTTTCAAACCTCGTCAGCCTTGAGGAAAAGTCCATCGGGAGCGGTACAAACGCTGTGGATATAAGACTGCCTACTGTGGACCTCAGGGAGATGACCACCGTGGTAAAGGTGCTGGACGGCCAGATAGTCATTATCGGCGGACTCATAGACGAGAAGGAAAGATTAAACGAGGACAAAGTGCCTTTTCTCGGCAAAATTCCCATCCTGGGACCGCTCTTCAGAAGCGTTGATAACACGAATGAAAAGACAGAGCTTGTAATCATGCTGATACCGAGGATCGTAAGTTAAATGAAACTCGGTGAAGTCCTCATTGAAAAGGGCCTGCTGACAAAGGAAAGGCTGGAGCTTTCTCTCGCCCATCAGAAGGTAACAGGCTCCCTTCTCGGGGAGACGCTCATAAAACTCGGTTTTGTCTCTTCCGCGGAAATAGCCGGCACCCTCGCCGAACAGGCCGGGATACCTTTCATCGATCTCTCTGAATATAATGTCGCTGAAGACGCCATCCGCCTGGTCCCGAAAGACGTCGCGGAGAAGACGGGGTTTATTCCGCTCCGCCTGACAGACGGTTCCATAGAAATAGGGATCACCAACCCCTCAAACATCCAGGCCATTGATACCGTATCGAGAATCACGGGGATGAAGCCCCGGATATTCATGATAGACAACGCGGGGTTTTATGAGACCCTGGAGAGGGTATATTTCTTTCTTGAAAACCCCATACAGCAGAACATCCTCGCTGCCATCGAAGAAATAAAATCCTCCCCTGCCGCGCCTGCCGCCGTTGTCGCGGAGCTCGCCCAGAACCTCATTATGGAGGGGATCAGGAGAAAGGCGACGGATATCCATATCAGCCCTGCCGCCGACACGGTGAACGTCTTTTATCGCGTTGACGGGGTGCTGCAGTACGGCTTTTGCATACCGAAGGCCGCGCACGCGGGCGTTGTATCGAGGATAAAGGTGATGTCCATGCTGGATATCTCCGAGCAGAGACTGCCGCAGGACGGCTCTTTCTCCATGGCGTTCCTGAACACGAAATATGAAATGCGCGTGTCGACGACCCCGACCATTTACGGCGAGAACATAGTCATAAGGGTGCTTGCGGGCACGGGTCAACTGCTGAGGATAGAATCCCTCGGCTTTGATCCCGTCAACACAAAGCAGTTGCGCTCGCTCTTTCAGAAGCCTTACGGAATAATCCTGATTACAGGCCCTACAGGGAGCGGCAAGACCACGACCCTTTACGCGGCGCTGAGAGAAGTGAACCTTATTGAAAGGAACGTGCTGACCGTCGAAGACCCTGTTGAATACAAGCTGAGCTTTGTCAAGCAGACCGCGGTGAATTTAAAGGCCGGCTATGATTTCGCCCTGGCCGGAAGGAATTTCATGAGGCAGGACCCCGACGTCATGCTGCTTGGCGAGATAAGGGACGAGGAAACCGCGAGGATCGCGGTGAGGGCCTCCATCACCGGGCACCTGGTCCTGTCCACGCTCCATACCAACGACGCCGTCACGTCCGTTCCGAGGCTTCTCGATTTCAAAATCGACAGGTTCCTCCTGTCTTCATCCATACTCGCGGTCGTCGCGCAGAGGCTTGTCAGAAAGCTCTGCGGTAACTGCAAGGAAGAATATACGGTTTCAGAAGAGGACCGGAAGATGCTGGACGTCTCCCCTGAATTGAACGTATACGGACACGATATTTCCCTCAAGACGGCCTTCAGGCCCAGGGGCTGCGCCATGTGCGCTCATACCGGCTACACGGGGAGGACGGTCGTCGGGGAGATTTTAGTCGTCAATGATGAAATAAAGGAATATATAGCTGCCGGCGCTTCACTCCTGAAAATCCGGGAGGCGGCGCTGAAAAACGGCATGGTCCCGCTGAAAATCGCAGGCATACAGAAAATCAAACGGAACGTCACCAGCATCGAAGAGATTGTAAGGCTGATTGACTGAGCGCTATTTGCGCAGGTCCGCGAGCATGTGCATGATCTGGTCGAGTCTCGTATGGAGCTGGTCGATGCGAACATTAACGGCTTTGAAATCTTCCTTGTGTTCCCTTTTAATCTGCCCCAACTCATCCTTAATCTCTTTTGTCCGTTCGTCGACAACGTCATAAATCAGCTCAAAAGTCACTTTTCTTACAATGTCCCCTCTCTTTTAACTATGACTTTTTAGTTCCTCAGAATTAATGAGGATGTTTGTGATGTTTATGTTTTTTTTCTGAAAAGTGGAAGTACAAGCCGGCTCCAAGTCCTATTAATACTACAGCAATTAATACAATCATAAATGAATTCATCTTGTTCCCTCCTTTTCCGGGGTTACCCATAAAGCCAATACAAACAAAATTATTAATAACAGCGTTCCAATTATGACATTTTTCATACTTAAAGGACTACCCGGCAATAACGCATTTACACCTAAAGCAATTGCAATATACTCTGCCACCTTAAACAACCAATTCGCCGTTTTTTCCCTCTTGTTATAATATTCCATTCCCTGCCCCCCTCAAAATATTTCATGATTAAATGTTAGCAGAAACAGGCGAAAACTTCAAAACAAAAAAGGCGCCCCGAATCATCGGGACGCCTTTTTGAAATTACTGATTTAACTGCTGCTTAGAAAGCAAGCTGGATGCCGTGTCTGACTGCCCACGGGTCATCAAAATTATTGTTGCTGGCTGAGGTCGCAGTTTTCTCATAGATGTCGCCGGCAAAGAGGATGCCTCCTTCGACAAAGTATTCGAGGTTTGTGTCGATCTGATAAGCGAGGTTGAAGTCGACTTCAACGCCTAAGTCATCTTCTTTGGTGCCGTCTATAAGAAGGACTTTTTCAGACGCCTTGAGCCAGTAGAGGTTGAGGGCTGTCTTGAGGTCCTTCATAGGTTTTGCATCAGCGCCGACCTTTAAATAGGTTGTGTTGGCAATGCCTGTATCAGTGCGGTTGAGGGACGCCCCGGTGGCGGCATTTGTTGCCGCGGTTGCCAGTCTGTAATCATAAATATAGGTAAATTTCTGTGAGCCGTGCTGGGCGGTTACGAACTGGTCATAATCATTGTCTGCTGTGTTGTCGTCGCCGCTTCCATAACCGACTTCAGCGTTAACGCCGAAATCGCCGACCTTCATGTTCGCGCCAAGAACTCCCGCAATGCCGCTGAAGTCTTTATTGCTGGTCGCGCTTTTAAATTTACCGGTCTGCAAATCAAATTCTCCATAGACCTTTATATCATTGATCTTGGAGTCGGCCCTTACAGCGATGTTCCAGAGGTCGGTGCCGTCATCTCCGCTGAGATCCTTATCTCTGAGGAAGGTGACGTCGCCGCCCACATTGACCGCGCCGGCCTTTGAATTCAGGATCAGGGCGTATGCATCGGAGTCATCGTCCGCATTGGATGATCCGCCTTCTGTAACCTTTACTGCCACAAACTCAACTGAGAGGTTGTCCGAAGGGTTTATGAAGAGGTTGATCGCGTCTTCGCCGAATTTTGAGTGGTTGAGGAACAGGCCTCTGCCGAGCTTGATGGGCATATGGCCGATCTTGATTCCGGCAGGCATGCCGAGGAGTCCTTTTCCCTCATGTTGGATAAAGGCTTCAAGCACTCTCAACTCGCCCTTTTTGCAGTTGCCTTCCTGGTAAATGCCTTTTGTTTCAGGATTTGCGCAGCCCCATGTGTATGTGTCTGATTTGTCGTCAGACCCTGTCTCGAGGTTTACCCTACCCATGGTGTTTTCTGTTGCGTAGGCGTTTATGTGGAGCCTTACCCTGCCGTCATATTTCGCGTCGTTTTCAGTGGAAGACCCGTCTGCGAGACTTATGATATCCTTTTTGTATTCACCCCTGAACCTGAGGGAACCGCCGAGCTCGATCGCGGTCTTGCCCTTTGAAATCATAGGCGTCTTCTCTGCCGGCTCGCCCGGATGAACAGCGAATGCCGCTGTAGTGAGCCCGGCAATGATAAGCATGCTGCATAAAACCAATAAAAGCTTCTTCATTCAAAACCTCCTTTTAAAATGTTTGCTTAAGATTTATGTTTATACTAAAAATCCCATCCCGAATCATTCGGAATGAAGGACAGTTATTTTCTTTAACTATCACCCCCCTCTTATATAAAATCCGAAATTCGAATGTCGAAATACGAAACAAATTCAATAAAGCTGCGTGTCCTTTTTGCCAGGCTAAGGTAAATTTATACCATCCTGAGGTTTAATTGTCAAGAAAAAATTACATATTTATTATCAATGAGCAAAATAAAACACTGTATATTTAGCAAATCTCGTGCTAAGGAAGCGGTTAGCGGTTAGCGTTTAGCGTTTAGATAAGAAAAACAGAGGGTTATGATTTCATGCACCCTACTCCCTACACCCTTCACCCTGTCTCTGATTGTGGTATTCATGCAATAGGTAATGATGTAAAAAGGACACGAAAGACAGGCCCCGGGACCCGGAAGTCCCCGGGGACCCTGCTTTCTTCTAATTCAGCGGGATACTTTTTGACGCTTCTACATAGCCCCTTATCAGATCTTCCTCGTCCTCGTCCCAGAACAGGTCAATGTGGTCCTTGTCTTTCAGCAGCACCATCTCATTCGCGAAAAGAAGCAGTGAATCGTCGGCTTCAAACCTTGTTATCTGCTCCCGTTTGTATAATTTGTACGCAAGCTCGTTCATGGTGTGTCTCCTTAAAAGCAGAATATAAATTCAGTGTGAAGAAATTATGAAGGGTTTTGATTTTTTCCATATAAATTATCTAATATAGAAAATCCGAAATCCGAATATCGAAATACGAAACAAATTCAAAAATTTAAATGTTCAAATGATCAAAACCTTGCCGTTTGGGACATTTGAATTTTTGTCATTCGATATTGTTTCGAATTTCGTATTTCGTGCTTCGAAGTTACATTTTCTCCGTGTCCAGGTGGTTAATATTTTTTGGGAGGAGACGCAATAATGATAAAGGTCGGAATTATAGGCGGGTCCGGACTCGATGACCCGAAGATCCTCAAAAACGCGAAAGAAATTGAAGTCAAAACCCCTTACGGCACGCCGACGTCGGCCCTCACCTGCGGCGAGATCGAAGGAGTCGACGCGGTCCTTATCGCGCGCCACGGTAAAGACCATTCTATTTACCCGTCGAAAGTAAATTTCAGGGCCAATATATGGGCGCTGAAGGAGCAGGGCTGCACCCATGTCCTCGCGTCCACGGCGGTCGGCTCCCTCAGGCAGGAGATCGCCCCCGGGCACCTCGTGTTTCCAGGCCAGTTTATCGACCATACGAAAAAAAGGGAGACAACCTTTTTCGATGAGGACGTCGTAGTGCATACCTCGATGGCCGAGCCTTTTTGCCGGGACCTCATCGACCTCCTTGCCTTGTCCGCGGTTGAGTTGAATTTAACGCATCATAAACATAAAACGGTCATCACCATAGAAGGCCCGCGTTTTTCGACAAAGGCGGAAAGCCACATGTTCAGAAGCTGGAACGCCGACGTCATAAATATGAGCACAGTCCCGGAAGTCGCGCTCGCAAGGGAGAAAAAGATGCATTACGCCGCGATAGCGATGTCCACCGATTACGACTGCTGGCATGAGGAAGAAGAGCCGGTAACCTGGGAGATGATCCTGAACACCATGAAGAAAAACGCCGACAACGTGATAAAGCTGTTTCTGAAGGTCATCCCGAAGCTCAGGGCATATGATGATGTTTGTGTGAAATGAATTCAGCCGCGGATTAACACGGATGGGCACGGATAAGAATCTCGTGTTTATTCGTGGCTGAAAAAATAATCAGGAGGAGATATAATGCCGATTAAATCAAAAATCCGCACCATTCCGGACCATCCCAAGAAAGGCATCATGTTCAGGGACATAACCACACTCATCAAGGACCCCGTGGGGTTCAGGCTCGTGATCGATAACATCACCCAGAGGTATGTTAAAGGCGACATTGATCTCGACCTTATTGTCGGCATAGAAGCCAGAGGCTTTATTATCGGCGGCGCGCTGTCGTATACACTCGGGAAGGGCTTTGTGCCGATCAGAAAGGTCGGCAAGCTTCCGGCAGAGGTAGTAAGGCATGAATACCATCTCGAATATGGCACCGATACCGTTGAAATACATAAGGACGCGATATCCAAAGGGACAAAGGTCCTTCTGGTCGATGACCTCCTTGCTACAGGCGGGACCGCGCTTGCCGCGGCGGCATTGATCGAGAAGCTCGGCGGCTCTGTGGCGGAAATGGCGTTTATCGTCAATCTCCCCGACGTCGGCGGAGAGAAGAAGCTGAAGGAAAAAGGATACAAGGTCTATTATCTGACGGAATTTGAAGGAGATTAGGAGGTAAATGGCGAAGGTAATTCCGTTTAAAGGCGTTTTGTACAATCCGGAGAAGGTGGACGTTAATGAGACCATGGCTCCGCCGTACGATATTATCACTCCCGAGTTCAAGGAAGCCCTCTATAAAAAAAGCCCGCATAACATTATCCGGGTCGACTTCGGCAAAGATGAGGACGGCGATAATGAGCGTGAAAACCGTTACACGCGGGCCTCGAAATTCCTTTCCGACTGGCTTCATGCAGGAATGCTGATCAGTGACCCCGGGCCGTCATTTTACTGTTACGAGATATGCTACGAGCTGGACGGCCGGACCAGAAAGACAAGGGGCTTTTTCGGAGCGGTCGGGATAGAAGAGCTCGGCGCGGGGAAAATACACCCGCATGAAATGACATATTCAAAGCCTAAATCGGACCGGCTGAACATCCTGCGTTATTGTAACGCGAACACCAGCGCTATTTTCTCCCTGTACAGCAGCAGAGAAAGACGCGCGTCCGCCGTCCTTGATGCTGTCGTCAAAGAGAAACCATATATAGAGGCAAAGAACGGAGACGGTTTTACGCACAGGCTCTGGCGGATAAGCGACAGCGCCTCCATCGGGACGATCATGGAAGAGATGTCGGACAAGGACATCTTCATTGCCGACGGCCATCACCGGTACGAAACAGCCCTCAAATTCAGGCAGGAGATGGAAAAAAAGGGGATGGTAAAAACAGGGGAAGAACCGTATAATTACGCGCTGATGTTTTTGGCGAACATCGAAGACGACGGGCTGACCCTCCTGCCTACGCACCGGCTGGTCGAAATCGATTCGGACATCAACCCGAAGGAGGCCCTCGGTAAATATTTCGACATACAAAAAATAAAATCCGGGGGCCTGACTGAAAGGCAGGCAAGACAGGAGATGTTCAGCGCCATGCGGGGCAAGGCCCATTCGTTCGGGATGTTTCTGACAAATTCAAACACCTGTTACGTCCTCTCTTTTAACGGCCCAACAACAGAACCGGACCTGCCCGGTTGTCTGAAAAATCTTGACGTGACGGTCCTGCACAAACTGATATTCGAGAAATTATTAAAGATCGGCCACTATGAGTATGAGATGGACCCTGATGTCGCGATAGAAAGGGCCAGGAAGGGCCCCTTTGAGGCTGTTTTTTTCCTGAACCCCACGAAACTGCAGGACGTCAGGGAAGTCGCCCTCGCCGGTGAAAGGATGCCCCCCAAGTCTACGTATTTTTATCCGAAGCTTCTGACGGGAATGGTTATTTATAAGTTTTAGGCATGTCCGTAAATTTAAAACACTCCGTATTAATATGGCTTATTAATCAAATCCAGAAATTCGGGCCGGAAAAGGTCGTTGTCCTGGGTAAGACTTATGAGATATCCAGGGACGTTTTCAACCCCGAACGTTATTACACAAGCAGGTTTATGGCGGAGCATATTCATGTCGCAGCCGGGGACAAAGTCCTGGACATGGGAACGGGCTCAGGGATACAGGCGGTCACCGCGGCCCGGACCGCCGGCAGGGTCATTGCCGTAGATATAAACCCTGAGGCGGTCCGCTTCGCGGCGCGGAATATCAGGGCGCACGGGCTTGAAGAAAAGGTCTCGGTCATTCAGGGGGACCTTTTCTCTTCACTCGACCCGGCGGAAAAATTCGACGTTATCCTCTTTACGCCCCCTTATTTTGACGGCAGGCCCGGGACCCTTTTTGAACACGCCCTGATCGACCCTGACAAGAGTCTGATAAAAAGATTTTTCGGGTCCGCGAAAAATTATCTGAAAGAAGGCGGATATGTCCAGATGCTGTATTCATCAATTGCCGGGAATGAAAGGGTATTGCGGTTGATGCATGGTCTTGGATGGGAATATTCGCTTATGGCGCGGTCAAGGATATGGATGGAGACATTTTTTATCTATAAATCAAGACCGCTCTGAAACCGTTCCCGCCCCCCCTTTCAATAACTCCTATGACATGGTAAAATAACTCTAATTTTCATCCTTGCTGTCTGGTTTTTTGTTTCAAAGGAGCGATGAATGATCAACAAAGTAAGAAAGGCCGTGTTTCCTGCCGCCGGTTTGGGGACCAGGTTTTTGCCGGCGACTAAGGCGTCCCCGAAGGAAATGCTGCCTATTGTCGACAAGCCGTTGATACAGTACGCGGTTGAAGAAGCGGAGCGGTGTCACATAAAAGAATTTATCATGATTACAGGCAAGTCCAAACGGGCCATAGAGGACCACTTCGATTACGCGTGGGAGCTTGAGGAAAATCTGAAGAGCAAGGGCAAGGACGCCATGCTCGAGGAAGTGCGCCGCCTGTCGCAGCACCAGTTCGCGTATATCCGGCAGGGCGCTCCCCTGGGTCTCGGGCACGCGATCCTGTGCGCGAGGCCTTTTGTAAAAGATGAGCCTTTTGCGGTAATCCTGAGCGATGACATTATCGACCCGGACGACGATCTCCTTGAAGAGATGATCCATATTTACAATAAATATGAAGCGACCGTCCTGGCCCTTGAAAGGGTCCCGAAGGAAGAGATCCACCGGTACGGCGTCATAGGAGGCACGGAGATCAAAAACAATATATTTGAAATTACCGATATGGTGGAAAAGCCGAAACCGTCAGCCGCCCCGTCGGATATAGCGATTATCGGCAGGTACATACTTACTCCCGATATTTTTGAGTTTCTTGCGAAGACCCAGCCCGGAAAAGGCGGAGAAATCCAGCTTACGGACGCCCTGAAGGCCCTGTTAAAGAAAAAGCCCGTCTACGGATATCTGTTTCAGGGCAAGCGCTACGACGCGGGAGACAAGATCGGTTATCTCAGGGCCACTGTTGAGTTTGCTTTAAGAAATCCCGGGGTGAAAGACCAGTTCAGGGAGTATCTCTTATCCACATTTTCATCTATAATGAGCAATAAGGAGAGTTAATGGCCGAGATAGATACAAAAGAAGAACGGGAAGTAGAAATCCCGGCGTCGCTGCCGATCCTGCCTGTCAGGGATGTGGTTATCTTCCCATACATGATCCTGCCTTTATTTGTCGGACGCGATATTTCCATCAAGGCGATTGAGCATGCTGTCGGAGAGAACAAGATGATCATGCTTGTATCGCAGAAGGACGTCGCGGTTGAAACCCCCTCAAAAGAGGACCTTTATGCCGTAGGGTCCGTCGGGACTATCCTGAGGATGCTCAAACTCCCTGACGGACGTCTTAAAATCCTTGTTCAGGGAATTACAAAGGCAAGGATAACCGGTTATACCCAGACAGACCCGTTTTACATCGGCGAGATCGAAAAGCTCATAGAGCCGAAGCATCCGGAGATAACCGTGGAGATCGAAGCGATGATGCGGAACGTGAAAGAGCTTGTCGATAAATCACTGACGCTTGGAAAGACCTTTCTCCCGGATATAATCGTCCTTATAGAAAATATCGAAGAACCCGGGAGGCTTGCGGACCTTGTTGCGTCAAACCTCGGACTAAAGGCGGACCAGGCGCAGGCGCTGCTGGAGCAGACAGACCCGGTCAAGAGACTCAAGAAAATCGGTGAAATACTCAACAGGGAAGTCGAGCTCCTGCTGGTCCAGCAAAAGATACAATCCGACGTGAAAGGGGAAATAGACAAGACACAGCGCGAATACTTCCTGAGAGAACAACTGAAGGCGATCCAGAGAGAGCTCGGCGAGATAGACGAAAAAACTGAAGAAATCATGGACCTGCGCATAAAGATAGAAAGGGCGAAGATGCCCGAGAAGGTCGCGAAAGAAGCGATCAAGCAGATCAACCGTCTTGAAAAGATGCATCAGGACAGCGCTGAAGCCGGGACGATCAGGACTTACGTCGACTGGCTTGTCGAGCTGCCGTGGGCCAAAAGCTCAAAAGACATGCTCGACCTCAAGAAGGCAAAGAAGGTGCTGGACGAAGACCACTATGACCTTGAAAAGGTAAAAGAGCGCATCCTCGAATATCTCGGCGTAAGAAAGCTCAAGGAGAAGATGAAAGGCCCTATCCTTTGTTTTGTCGGCCCTCCCGGCGTGGGCAAGACCTCTCTGGGCAAGTCCATCGCGCGGTCGCTTGGGAGGGAGTTTTTCCGGATGTCCCTCGGGGGCATGAGAGATGAAGCTGAAATAAGGGGGCACAGGAGGACCTATGTCGGAGCCATGCCCGGCCGTATCATCCAGGGCATCAAGACCGCCGGCAAAAACAACCCGGTCTTCATGCTCGACGAAGTAGACAAGATAGGCATGGACTTCAGGGGAGACCCCGCTTCCGCGCTGCTTGAAGTTTTAGACCCTGAACAGAACTACGCCTTTTCGGACCACTATCTCGGGGTCCCGTTTGATTTAAGCAATGTGATGTTTATAACGACCGCGAACCTTATGGACCCGATCCCTTCGCCGTTAAGAGACAGGATGGAGATAATCTCCCTGTCGGGATATACCGCGGAGGACAAGGTCGGCATCGCGAAAAACTATCATATCCCGAAGCAGTTAAAAGAACACGGGATTACGGACAAGAACCTGAAAATCAACGACAGCGCCCTCCTGCAGATTATCACCCATTACACGCGTGAAGCCGGTGTAAGAAACCTTGAGCGCGAGATCGCGAACCTTTGCAGAAAGGTCGCAAGGAAGATCGCTGAAGGCAAGACCGGGAAATATGTCATTTCATCAAGAAATCTTTCAAAGTATTTAGGGGTGCCGAAATACCTCCCGGAAGAGGAGATAAAGAAGGACGAAATCGGCGTCTCCACCGGACTTGCGTGGACCGAGACCGGCGGAGATATAATCTATATCGAGGCGACGATCATGAAAGGCAAAGGCGGCATCACTCTTACCGGGCAGCTCGGCGACGTCATGAAAGAGTCGGCCCACGCGGCGCTGAGTTATATCCGTTCAAGGGCCAGGACCCTCGGCATCAACAATAACCTTTTCTCTCAAAACGACATTCATATCCATGTGCCTGCGGGAGCTATTCCAAAAGATGGCCCTTCCGCCGGCATAACCATGGCGACCGCGATCGCGTCGGTTTTCACCGGCAAGCCGGTCCATAAAAACATCGCCATGACCGGGGAAGTCACCCTCAGGGGGAAAGTGCTTCCCATAGGCGGGCTGAAGGAGAAAACCCTTGCGGCAAAGAGGATGGGGATTAATAAAATAATCATCCCGAAAAGAAACGAAAAAGACCTCGAGGATATCCCCAAATACGTAAAGAAGGATATGCAGTTCATCCCCGTGGAGGATATGGACGAGGTGCTTAAGAACGCGCTTATTACACCTAAGAAGAAAGGGAAAAGCCGGTAGTGCGGCTTTCAAAAATCGGCGAATTCGGCCTTATAAAAAAACTTCGCTCCAGATGCAGGAATACCCCTCCTGAAATTCTTACCGGCATAGGCGACGACTCCGCCGCGATAAAAATCGGAAACAGGAAAATCCTTGTCACTACCGACATGCTGATCGAGGGCATACATTTTGACCTTTCATATACGACTTTTTTTCAGTTAGGTTACAAGTTGCTGGCAGTCAACATAAGCGATATCTTTGCGATGGGGGGATATCCCAAATATTTTTTCATCAGTCTCGGCATCCCTAAGCGTTTTAAACCGGATGATATCGGAGCGCTTTACTCGGGCATATTAAAGCTCGCGAAAAAATATGATATCGCGATCGCCGGGGGAGATACCTGTGCCTCGGAAAAAGGACTCGTATTGAACGGAACACTTATAGGGACTGCCGGCAGGATAGTGACAAGAGCGGGGGCGCGGGCGGGAGACGGCATATTTGTGACGGACACACTGGGAGATTCCGCGATGGGGCTGGAGTTACTGAAGAGGCAAAAGGCGAAGGGCGAAAGGCAAGGGGCAAGGGGTGAACAGTTGTTCGCCCATCTCATAAAGAAACACCTGATGCCGGAACCAACGCCTGTAAAGGATATTGCTGACATTACATCGATGATTGATATAAGCGACGGGCTTCTGATAGATTTAAGTCATATCTGCGATGAGAGCAAAGCCGGCGCGGTAATCCATCGGAATAAAATTCCGTTGTCCCGCGAGCTCGCGGACGCCGCAAAAATATCCGGACTGGACCCCCTGCGGTTCGCGTTAAAGGGCGGGGAAGATTACGCGCTGCTTTTTACCGCGCCACAGGACATTAAAACTAACGCATTCAGGATTGGAGAGATTGTCAGGAAAGGCCGTTTTATCATGGATGAAAAGGGCAGAAAGACACGGTTTAAGGCAGAAGGATATGAACACTTTAAAGAATAGGGTCCAAGGGTTCCAGGGGTCAAGGGTTCAAGTGAACTGCCTCGGCCCCTCGAACCCTCGAACCCTCGAACCCTGTTTTTAACATGGCTTACTTCAGAGATAAATTCAGGGGAATATTCCAGGTTAAGGACACGCCGCACCGCATCGCCCTGGCGTTTTCTGTCGGTGTGCTATTGGGGATATCCCCGTTAATCGGGTTTCACTTTATCGGCGCGTTCTTTTTAGCGTGGCTTTTCCGCCTGAACAAACTTATCACCCTCATAGGGGCAAGCGTAAACAACCCCTGGACCGTTGTCCCCATATCATCTTTCAATGTCCTGGTCGGGGCAAAATTGCTCGGCATAAAAAAGGTCCTTCCTGATATTGACTGGGGAAGCGTAACTCTCTCAGGCGTCATCAGCAGATTCACCGATATCGACAACTTTATATCAACGCTCAAAAAACTGGCGCCCCTCCTCACGGCTTTTCTTGTCGGGTCTTTTATCATATGCGTTGTCTCCGCGGTAGCGAGTTATTTTATTATTCATGCCCTGACAAAGAAATACCGGAATATAAAACATGCCGAATAAGCTGACACGCACTCATGTCCTTCTCTTTATCGCGACTTTTATAACGACGCTGCTTGCCGGCGCCCTGATGAACGGAGTAATTCCGTGGGAGCAGCCGGGGAAGATATATCTGGGACTGCCGTTTTCACTCACCCTGCTTTTTATCCTGCTTACGCATGAGATGTCGCATTATTTCATGTCCCGCAAACATAATGTACAGGCGACCCTGCCCTACTTTATCCCCGCCCCGTCAATCATAGGGACCTTCGGGGCCGTCATCAAGATGAAGCCCCCGATACCCGACAGACGCTCACTCATAGATATCGGCGCCTCCGGACCGATAGGAGGATTTATTATCGCGGTTATCGCCTCGGTCATCGGTCTGGGTTTGTCTGAAGTCAGACCTGCGGGAGAAATGCGGGAGGGGCTTGTATTCGGCACTTCGATACTTTTTGATTTCCTGTCAAGAGTAATGCTTGATGCCGATCCTGAAAAATATGACATACTGCTCCACCCGGTTGCCTTTGCGGGATGGATCGGCCTTCTGGTAACGTCTTTGAATTTACTTCCCATCGGGCAGCTTGACGGCGGTCATATTACATACGCCCTCCTCGGAGAGAAACACGAATGGATATCAAAAGGCATGGTCCCTGTTCTGATCATTCTCGGCATCGTATACTGGAACGGCTGGCTGCTCTGGGCGATAATAATGATATTTCTCGGCTACCGGCACCCGCCTGTCGTCTATCCCTGGATACAGCTTGACAGGAAGAGGAAGATAGTCGGCTGGATCGCCCTTTTAATTTTTATCCTCACCTTTACCCCGACGCCTGTGAAGGGGATGTAAGTTTTTCCTGGCGAAAGGCAAATGGCTAAGGGCGAAAGGTGCCGATAATTATTTTATGTTATTACTAAGTCAATATGTCACATTTTTACTAAGTTAGAATGTCACATATATAATTTTCATTTTGTGAATCGTACAAGCCCTCCAAACATATTTTC
>QZKO01000023.1 GCA_003599505.1 Nitrospiraceae bacterium
CAATTATCAAAACCATTTATGAAGAAAAAATTCCAGAAAATGTTAATTTCTCATTTTATCTATCAAAAGAACTTGATATGGATTACCATTATCTAAGTACACTTTTCTCTTCCATCGAAAATATAACCATTGAACATTATATCATTATTCAAAAAATAGAACGCGCAAAAGAACTTCTTAAATATGGTGAATTAACTTTAAGTGAAATTTCTTATAAACTTGGATACAGTAGTGTTCAGCATCTGTCAAATCAATTTAAAAAAGTTACTGGTTTTACTGCAAGTGAATTTAAGGAATTAACTGACAACTTAAGACAACCAATAGATAAAATCAAAAAGTAATCGGGAAATTTTAATAACCTATCTTTTAGTTTGAAGAAAAAATTTCTTTCACAAAATTAAATTCATCATCAGTTAATGGCTTATCAGCAGCACTCAAATTTGTTTTAACTTGATTTAAATTTCTGAATCCGGGAATTACTGCAGCAACTACTTTGTAATGTAAAACATATTGAAGAGCAACTCTTGCTAAATCCTCTGTATTACTTCCAAAATGTTCTTTTAATTTTTTTAATTTTGGTTCTAATTTTGCTAAATTATCAGGACTAAAACTATCGGAACGAGCACGATGGTCACCTTCTTCAAATTTTGGTGGATGATTTTTTTTATATTTATCAAGAAGCAATCCTTTTGCAAGCGGACTGAAAGCAACAAAGGAGATTTTATTTTCATCCATTAATTTTCTTGTTGGTGAGTTATCTGCAATAAATCTATCATCAAGTGCATTTGCAAAACTTTGTAATACATTTGGTTTTACTTTTGGTACAAGTTTCTGAAAGTCATCGTGTGAATAAGCTGATTGTCCAATGAATCTGATTTTTCCTTCTTCTTTTAAACGATACATCATTTCAACTGCATCATTAAGGTATTCATTGTTATCTCCAAAATGACCATGATGAAAATAATACAAATCAATATAATCTCTTTTCAAATTTACAAGTGATTGCTCGCATTGGTGTCTGATATGTTGTGCTTCATAAGCGTGTGCTGCAGTTCCGGGAAACCAGCCAACTTTGGTTGCAATGACTACATCTTTATTTTTACTGCCAAGAATTTTTGCAAGTAATCTTTCTGCTCTTCCATTTCCATAAGAATCAGCATTATCAAAATGATTTACACCTTTATCGAGAGCGTAAAAAATTGCTTCTCGCACTTCATTCTCGTCAACATTTGCCCAACCATTTGGCACGCCATTAATCCAATTTAATCCACCAAGCGTCCAACAGCCAAGACTAATTTCGGATACTTTCAAATCAGTATTTCCAAGATTTCTGTAATTCATAATTACTCCTTTTGATTTAAATTTTTTAAATGTATTTACAAAAATATATCATTTTATTTTAGAAAAAATTATTTCATCTTTATAACTAAATTTGCAAGTAAAATTTTTAATTATCTGAAATTAGAAAATTATTATGAAATTAAAATCAATAAAAATATTAACTACTCCAGATGAAGATCTATTATTAAATAGAGATATTAGAGAATTAGGGACAATACTTGGCAATGTTTTAAAAGAACAAGAAGGTGAAGAACTTTTCAATCTTGTTGAAGAACTCCGTCTTTTAACGAAAGATTTAAGATCGCAAACTGATTTACTGTTAATAGATAAAACATATAAAAGAATTGTTTCCATTGTTGAAAATTTAAATTATGATAAAGCTTTGAAAGTTGTTCGAGCATTTTCAATTTATTTCATTTTAGTAAATGCTGCTGATGAAATTCATCAAATTCGACTAAGCCGACTAAAAATGTTTGATAAAAATGATTTACTTCAGAACTCTTTTGAGGAAGTTTTAATGAAATTAAAAGCAAAAGGAATTTCTTTTAATTTTATTAAAAAAATACTTAACGAAATAGAATTAAATCCTGTTTTCACAGCTCATCCAACTGAAGCAACAAGGCAAACAATTCTGAAAAAAATATCCAACATTAGTAATTTACTATTGAAAAGAGAAATCATTAAAAATACAAATGAAGAAATAGAAAAAATATTTGAAGACTTAAAATCAGAAATTACTCTTTTGTGGCAATCAAATGAAATAAGATTTCATCGTGTAACAGTTAAAGATGAAATTCAACGTGGTTTATATTTTTTTACAAATGTTTTATATAATGTTATTCCAAATTATTATAACAAAATAAATTCAAAGATAAATAAGATTTTTAATTTAGATTTATATAAAAATTCATTGGAAGAAAATAATTCACTTTCAAAATATTATTTACCTGTCTTAATTAAATTTGGTTCGTGGATGGGTGGTGATCGTGATGGTCATCCTTTTGTTACTACTGATATATCCAAAGAAACAATGATAAATCATCAAAAAAAAATTATTAATCTATATTTACAAGATTTGAATAATTTATATGATTCATTAAGTTCATCAACTAATATAATTAAAGTGCAATCCAGGTTATTGCGTTCAATTGAAGAAGATAAAGGGAAATTAGAAATAGATTTTGAAGGAAGTTTTTTGCGTGACCCATCAGAAGTTTATCGCACGAAATTATCTTTGATTTATCAGAAATTACAAAATACACTCAACCACAAAAATTATTTCTATTCATCTTCGAATGAATTAATAAATGATTTAAATTTATTATTCGAAAGTTTAATTCAAAATAAAGGATTAGTAATTGCTGAAACAAAATTGCTTCAATTAATTTATAAAGTAAAAACTTTCGGCTTTCATCTTGCTTATCTTGATATTAGACAAAATTCAAATCTTTTACGCCAAACTATAAATGAAATCTTTCAAATAACTGATGTTAGTTCTGATTTTATTTCTCTTCCGGAAAATGAAAAAGTAAAAATATTGTCGAGAGAAATTTTAAACAACAGACCTTTGGTAAATATTTTTTCTGATTTATCAACTACAGCACAACAAGTTTTGAATGAATTATCACTTATCAAATGGGGGAAAGAAAATATTTCAAATGAAATTACAAATGATTATATCATTAGCAATAGTTCTACTGTAAGTGATGTGTTGACAGCTTTATTATTATCTAAAGAAGTTGGTTTGCTCAAAATATCAAATGGAAAAATTATTAAATCTGATTTTGATATTCTTCCTTTATTTGAAACAATTAAAGATTTAAGAAAATCATCTTTAGTAATGAATGAACTATTTAATAATGGAGCTTATTCGCAACATATTAAATGCAGAAACAAAATCCAAAAAATTATGCTTGGCTATTCAGATAGTAATAAAGATGGCGGCATTGTTACTTCAAATTATGAATTATATAAATCACAAATTGATTTGAAAAATATTTGTAATCAAAATAATATAGAATTAATTTTATTTCATGGAAGAGGGGGAAGTATTTCACGTGGTGGTGGACCAGTTCATCTTTCGATATTAGCACAACCAGTTGGAACTATTGAAGGCAAAATTAAAATCACCGAACAAGGCGAAATGATTTCTTCAAAATATCTTATTCCGGAAATTGCTCTGGATAATTTGGAACTTACTTCTTCCGCAATCTTAATTTCAACTGTAAATTCAGAACTTCTAAAATTAAAAAATAGAAATAAATCAAACACAATTAAAAATGAAGATTTACAAATAAATCTGTCCCAAAATGAATTTGACCAATATTTTGAAAAGTATAAAAATATTTTTGATAATATTTCTAACATAGCATTAGAAAAATATAAAGAGTTAATTGGACTTGCTAAATTTCAGGATTATTTTAGAAATGTAACTCCAATTGATATAATTGAAAAAATAGAAATAGGTTCGCGACCTCCATCTCGAAATAAAAATATAGATTTCCAAAGTTTGCGAGCAATTCCCTGGGTTTTTGCATGGACGCAAAATCGTCAAAATATTTCCGGTTGGTTTGGTTTTGGCTCAGCTATTTTTTATGTGCTCAATAAAAATATTTCGTCATTTGATGAATTGAAAAAAATATATTCAGAGTGGAATTTTTTTAAAGCATTAGTTGATAATATTGAAATGGTTTTATTAAAAACAGATATGCTCATTGGAAAAGAATATTTAAAATTAGGAAAAGAAAAAATTGAAACAGAAAAAATTTTTAATATCATAAAAGATGAATATGAAAAAACCGTAAAAGCAATTTTAACAATTACAGAAGAAGAAAATCTTTTAGACTCAAATCGTTCATTACAACGGTCAATTCTTTTGCGAAATCCTTATTTAGATCCAATAAGTTTTATTCAAGTTAAATTTATTGAAGAATATAGAAATCCAAAAACATCTTCTATTCAGAAAAGAAAATTACTTTTTCTTCTCCGTTCAACTGTGAATGGAATTGCTGCAGGATTAAGAAACACAGGATAAAATCACAAAAATAATTTTGAATTTTGAATTTCAAATTTCGAATAAAATTTAAATGAATGAATTTCCAAATATAAATGAGCTGAATAAAAAAGTTAATTAAAGAAAATTTTATGTACGATTAATGCATCTTTCAAAAGTGATTTAATTTATCTAACAATTGTACCATTAATTTATTTGTGTTTTTGGTTAAATGAATTTTTTCTTTCATCCCTTCTTCAGTTTGAACAAATTTACCTTCCGTAATATCATCTTTAGCATTTATTATTAATTCATTAATAGATCCTGTGTATTTCCCATCCAGTCCGACGTAACATATATTCTAATTGTTTCATTTTTTGCATCAAAATACGTAAGACAAAAATTTATTTCAATTTTTCTTAATTGTAATTAACCAGCCCGAACACATAAAAAGCGGCATGTAACTAGCTAAGTTAGCATTTAATTTAATTAGTCCTCTCGATCTTTCAATTAGGGGAGTCGATATAAAGCCACTCAGAAAAGTCCTGCCAATAGCATCTATAATTTCAAATCCTTCATTGCTGATCAACTCCTTTAATCTTTTATATAAGAACTTTTGAATATGGGGGCAGCTTTTGTTTAAACTGCCCCCGGGAATAATAGTTTTTTCCATCTGTGGGCGATTGATTTTATTACTAACGCAACTAAAGTACTTATGAATATTATTAGATTTTAACCATGGTTTCATAGACTCTTTATATTTACTGAAAATGAATTCTCCTATCTCAAATGAACCATAACCATTTGGAACGGTGACGATACATATCCCTCCAGTCTTTAAAACCCGGTAGATCTCCTTTAACATGATTTGAGGTTCTTTAAGATGTTCTAATACTTCCGAGCATACAACAACTTTAAATGAATTGCTTTCTATCTTATTGATATCAATATTCAAAAATTCACCGTTAGGTATATCTTTTATAAGTTTTATTTTATTAACATAATCTATGGATTCTTTATCCACATCAATGCCAAGAACTGATAATCCATGTTGCACTAATGGAATAGAAATATGGTCTCCGCAACCGCAACCTACCTCTAAAATCCTTTTATCAGTCAACGCATTTTTTTTTAATTGAGAGATAATATATTTGATCCTTTTTAAATTACCCCAGCTATCCTCATTAATACCAATTAAAGCTGACAAATTGTAATTCTTATCTCTTGCCATAAATGGTTTCCTCTAATTCGAATAAAATCATATTTTCAAAATGAATATGCCAGGATAAACGTAAAACTCTTCAACCTAATAAGAATCTTGGCCGTCTAATTCCCCGATCAAAATAACTCTTATCCGAAAGCTATATTAATTCCGTATCATGCCGTTAAAAGAGCAAAGCAGAGCAACGACAAATTTTGAAAAATTCTATCATCTATCCCTTATATAGCTGGTCATTTATCTCGCTTCCCTCTATCCACTTCTCATACCATAAAACAAAATTTAGAACATACCAAAGCCTGACATTTCTGGAATCTATTAAGCGTTCAAGAGAAGTATTATTAAAAAAATCGGTTCGTTGTGAAAAAGCGCGTATTTTCTTTCCGGCGACATCTCCTAATTTTTCAAAAAGCCATTCATAAACCGGCACATTAAATCCCTGCTTTTTTCTGTTAATTATCTCATCCGGAATAAGACCGGATACTGCCTTTTTTAAAATATGTTTCTCTTCGCCGTTTTTATTAGTTATAGATTCAGGAATAGACATTGCCAACTCCACAAATTTGTGGTCTAAAAAAGGTACACGGGCCTCTAAAGAAACCGCCATAGACATCTTATCTACACGCATTAAAAGAAGCTCCGGCAAACGTATGTTCAGGTCCAAATAACTCATCCATTTGAGAGGTGTTTTTTCCCATGCTTTCTCATTAAATGAACTTACGAAAGGCCTTATCGCTTCATAGGAACTAAATTTATGAAATTTATTCTTTAACCTTTGAGAAATCAGATTCTTCTTCTGCCCTTCAGTAAATGCTTCTGCTCCGCCCCAAAAAACAGGTTCACCAGAGGTAACCCGGCGAAGCCATTCATACCTGATTTTATTTTGCATGCCCATTAACGCCAACAGAGATAATCCCATTTTTTTTATGGGATAAGTGAAAGGTAAATTACTTAATTTCTGAAACCTGATAAAGGTGTTCCAACTGGGATAACCGCAAAACAGTTCATCGCTTCCTTCCCCCACCTGGCAAACTGTCACCCCTTTTTCCCTTGCCAACTTTGAAACATAATAAACAGGCATACATACCGGATCAGCAATTGGTTCATCCTGGTGATAAATAAGTTTTGGCAAAAAATCTAAAAAACTGCCTTCTGAAAGGCATTTTTCATAATGGATAGCTCCCACGGATTTCGCTATAATGGTGGCATACTTAAATTCATTCTGATAGTTTTGGTATTCCCTGTCATACCCTATAGAAAATGTATTAATGGGATTCTTTTCATCTTCCGCAAATAAGACAGCATTCGTACTCGAGTCAATGCCGCCTGATAGGAAAATTCCCACAGGCACATCACTCACCTTTCGCAATTTTACCGCTGTACGCAGCTCTGCAAGCAATGCTTCGGCAATATCCTGCTCCGTCAGCCCTGTCAAAAGACGTGTATGATCGAACACATCCCAATAACGCATTAGCTCGATTTGGCCATTCGCCTTTACTCGTCCATAAGATCCTGGTGAGAGTTTTTTTATACCATCAAAGAGGGTGTCCGGACAGGGAGTTGTCATAAAAGAAAGATAGTGGTAAAAGGCTTTCTCATCTACTGCTTTTTTAATGCCAGGATATTTTAATATCGCCTTGATTTCAGAGGCAAATATAAATTTGCCTTGTTGCTGTGTGAAATATAACGGTTTTATGCCAATACGGTCTCTGAAGAACCATAACTCCTTTGTATTCTCATTCCATATTGCAAAAGCGAACATGCCTCTAAACCGTTGGACACAATCCTTTCCCCATTCTTCAAATGCATGAATAATTACTTCTGTATCACTATGATCGGTTCTGAATCTATGCCCCTTTGCCTCCAATTCAGGTCTGATTTCTGAATGGTTATAGATTTCACCGTTGAATACAATCCATACTGTTTCATTCTCATTACACATGGGTTGGTTGGCAGCTTCAGAAAGGTCAATAATGGAAAGCCTCCGATGACCAAAACCTACGTTTCTGTTCGATGAAATCCATATCCCTGCACCATCAGGACCGCGATGCGTCATACAGTCACGCATCCGCTTTAGGATATCTTCTTCAACAGGTTTTGCAAATTCGCAATTAAGTATCCCTACGATTCCACACATTGCAAGCCTTCATTATTTATTAAGTAAAATTCCAATAAAAACAGCCATTGTTTTTTACTACATAAGGGGTATATAAGAGTCATCTGAATGATTAATCAGTAGTAGATACTCATGCGGTAATATTTTCAACTACGGTAAAGGCTGTCTCTGTTGCCTGAATTAGTTGCCATAAAGGTATTGGCGGCTGAATCTCACCTTTTAAATATTTCGCAAACTCGACAAGTTCCTCCAACTGACCCTTGTCAGAATCTTTAGACTCTACCGGATTAAGTTTCAAACCATACCCATGCAGTGACTTATAATCGTTAAGTACAATGTTTTTCCCGTCAAAGTAAATTTGACAAAACTCCTTCGGATACTGATTATTACCGAGCGCAGTATAAGTCAAACTGCACAATGATCCATCCTTGTACTTTAAATTCACAACTATATTGTCCTTGGAACTGAAATAGCCGTTCCGGGGCGTAATACAATCTACTGATATAGTATCTAATTCTGATTCAGTTAAGAAGTTGAATAGATCAAATACATGACAGGCTTCGCCGATAATCCTGCCCCCGCCTTCTTCAGTCTGAACCCAGTTATCGAACGGAATATATCCGGCATTCATCTGATAATTAATTATCAATGGGTTGATACGTTTTGAAACATGTTTTTTAATTTCCTGAGCATATTTAGAGAATCTCCTGTTAAAGCCGATCATGAAAGGTCTTTTTGTTTCGTCAATAGTGGTTTTCAATTCTTCCATCTCATATCTGTTAACTGCCATCGGCTTTTCAACAAAAACCGCTTTGCCGGCCTTCAACGCCCGTATTGCTTCTTGTGCATGTAAGTTATGCCTTGTAGTAATAATAACGGCATCCAGGTTTTTGTCTTCTAAAAGTTGTCCATAGTCAGTAGTGGCATAGTGAAATCCGAATCTCTCCGCAGTGGCCCTGGCATTGCTTCCTGTCCTGCTCATAACTGCATATAGTCTGTAATAGTTTTTTAATGTACTGAGATTCGGTATGTGAACTCCTCTGGCAAATGATCCTGCGCCTATAATAGCAATATTTATTAAACCCTCTTTTCTTATAGTCTGCGCCGTTATCTCATATTTCCTTTCAATGTTGCTCTTCTTTTCCTGATCATATTTAAGCAAAACCATAAACGGCTTACTATCTTCGTTTTTAATTGCTTCATATGCCTTATCAGCCTCTTCAATTTTGTATGCTTTTTCTATCAGGGGGCTGATGACTATCTTATTGTCAGCAATAAGTCTCAGATATTCCTGCATGTTCCGGTTCTCTGTCCATCTTACATAGGCATAAGGATAATCATTCCCATGCAGCTCATATTTATCATCATACCTTCCAGGACCATATGAAGTTGATACCAGGAGATCCAATTCTTTCATATACATGTCGTCTCTATTGATTTCCATACCAACTACACCAACCAACACAACTCTTCCCTTCTTCCTGCACATCTGGAACGCCTGGGCGAGGGGCTCTTTAGAACTGGTTGCGGCAGTAATGATCGCTGCATCAACTCCAAAACCGTCAGAAAAATTGGTGACAGTCTTTAAAATATCTGAAATTACCGGATTCACGCCTGCATCCATGCCAAGTTCTACGGCTTTCTGCATTCGCCTTTCGTCAAGATCAACACCAATAACCCTGCAACCATTCGCTTTGAGAAGCTGCACGGTAATCTGTCCTAATACTCCCAAACCAATAACAGCGATATTTTCTCCTAACCGCGCATCAGCTCTTCTCACCCCCTGCATCGCTATGGCTCCCAGGGTCACCGTTGAAGCCAGATCAAAGTCAACACCATCAGGTATTTTGACTAACAGGTTTCTCGGTACCTCGATATATTCCGCATGGTTTGCTATTCCTGCGCCTGCGCATGCTACTCTATCGCCGACCTCTATGTCTGATATATTCGAGCCGACCTCGACGACAATCCCCGATGCGCTGTATCCCGCCGGCATGGGGGCATCCGATCTTTCCTGAATCTTTTGAATATGTTTTATTGTTTTGAATATGCCTTCTTTCTTTAATTTTCTTGCTCCCTTCATAACTTTTTCTGGTTTCTCAATTACCTTCTTCAATAGCGTCTTCTCCGAAGAGCCGATCATTGTCATTTCAGTGCCGATGCTGATGCAGGAATAATAAACCTGTACCAAAACAGTATTGTCGCTTACAACCGGAGCCGGTACATCTTCTGCAAATACCCTGCCTTTTCTTATCAATACCTGTTTCATATCACATCCTGATGTAAGTAATTATATTTTGATAATCAGGCGTATGCAGAACATCAGCAGCTAAAAATTCAGCCTTAATTTTTGCTCCATATTCAGGAGAATAGTCATATTCGCCTTTTTTAAATTCACAGCGCCCTGCAGCCAATGAAGCTACTTTGTTATTGGATACGTTAGAAACAAGATCATTGCAAATATTTTTCAGGGATGGTGCCAAGTGAAATAAGAGTTCTGCATTCGTCTGATGAGAACTATGAAAATCATCTGTTATCTGCCAGTGACACGTCTTTTTGTCCAAAGTTATTATCCTTTTATGTGTAACATCAGCGTACCGAATCTCTCCCTCAAAAATCGATTTATCTACTGTGTCTGTCATCTCCGCCTTAACGATCCTTACCCTGTCAGTAAGGCTGAACATGCACTGCTCCGGAATATCGTTCTGCTCATAACCGTCAAACGCCACTGTATTATGATACCCTGTAGAACGGAATTTATTTCTCTCTGACGGATTAGATGTATAGACATAAGTCCCCGGATCAACTATCACATCTTGTCCGTTGATCATCAACTCAAAACTCAATTTGTCGTTGTGAGCATGCCATCCGTCTCCACCGTTCGGCCCGCAGGAGACAAAACAATAATTATTTTCATGTCTCATAACATACCATCCTGCATCCGGGAAAGAATGAGATTTAAGATAACCTTCTCTGAAATCTAAACTATCCCAGATAGTGATAGCTTTTTCACCAAATAACCAAAAGGCCTCTTCATCTAACTTAACCTGCCTTAACTTAAACGAATCATCTTTGAAATGAAGGGCAGCCAAACTCAGCAAATAACTATGGTCTAATCCGGCTCTTTTTGAAAACTGCAAGAAACGTCCGCTGTCGTTATCGCCAATCTGGGGGATCATCCCGTTCGGCTTGATGCAATACATCGACGCTTCAAACATTTTTCTAAGCTTCTTTACGTAGTCCTCTGAAAACTCGATGCCTGCACGCCTGCCAAGCAGTGCAGAATAGAAAAACATCTCAAGGGCCAACCGGTGATAAGATGTGGACGACTCAAAACTGCAGCCGTCGGGATAAACCTGTTTCTCCATTTCCCGGTGTAACTCGTTGAAGGCAAATTCCCGCCATTCACTGCTTTCCTTAAAAAACGGACAATAAACTGATATAAAAAATAATCCTGCTATGTCGGCCAGGTAATGGTTCGTTGTCCATTTTCCGGCGTACTCCAGATGACCGCGAATGAATTTACCGTGCTCCCGGACACTGGCATGAAATTCCTCAATAAATTCCCCGGAAAACAGATCGTCTTCTGCAAAGTATTCCATTGCCACAAGCCAATTGACCGCCCGTATTGCAACATCCATTGCACATTTCCAGTTGACCCCAAAACAAAAGCGATTATTCCTTATCCAGTCGGTAATCTGACTTCCGACTTCGTCGGCGTATTTCCTGTTTCCGGATAAAATGTACGCGTGTCCCAGAATGTTCAAATGCTGGAAGCGGGACAGTTCCCACGGCACTTTGATATCGACACCCTCTTTATGTCCGACGGAAATATCACGATAGAAGGTTTCAGTGTCCCATCGATAACCACTTTTGAAATCAATGTGCCAGTCTATGGGTTGATATCCCTTACCTTCGGGACTTAATTTTTTGTCCCCGCTTCCAAGGAGATCGAAATGATGCCCGCAAATTACATCAGCCTCCTTAATTTTTCTTTCCATATTCGCCGGGAATACCTTCCGGTACATATCGGCTGCATTTTTTGTACGGGCATCTTCAGGAAGCAGAAACCATCCGGGGACCGAAATTGCCGCACTTTCGGGTCTTCGATAAAAGAAAAGGAAATAGATATGCTCTGATTTATTCAATATTGTTTTGAGAATCTTACGGGGTACTTTTATAAATAAAAAGGTCAATGCCTTCATTTATTCGATAAGATCGTTACAATTCTCTTTGCAGTTTTCCCGTCCCACAATTCCGGAATGCTGCCCTTCTTACTATCTCCGTTAAGAATATTATGAACATGTCTCATTATTTTCTTATGTTCTCTTCCGACCAGATAATTTGACCCCTTCGATACAGTGACAGGTCTTTCTGTGTTCTCGCGCATTGTCAAACAGGGAATATGCAGAACGGTCGTCTCTTCCTGTATCCCGCCGGAATCGGTCAGGACAAAGAGGGAGTCCTTGACCAGTTTAATAAAATCAACGTACCCAAGGGGGTCAATCATTATAAATCTGTTCAGCCCCTGAAATTTCTTTAGGAAGCCGTGCAATTTTATCATTTTCAACGTTCGGGGATGGACCGGATAAATTATCTGTACTTTCTGAGCGATTGTCTCAAGAATGTCGATTATTTCAGAAAGTGATTCTTTGGAATCAACGTTACTGGGACGGTGCAATGTCATCACGCAATACTTCTTCTTCATTAAATTAAGTTTATTAACGATGCCGGATTTATTAATTACAGTCCGGTTGGCCAGCAAGGTATCTATCATGATATTGCCCACAAAATGGACCTTTTCCGCATGAACGCCTTCTGTATTTAAATTCTTCAAACCGCTTTTTTCGCTGACAAACAGGAAATCCGAAAGGGAATCCGTGACTATCCGGTTAATTTCTTCAGGCATTGTCCTGTCAAAGCTCCTCAGACCCGCCTCGACATGCGCAACTTTGACATTCATTTTCGACGCCACCAGGGAACAGGCGACAGTTGAATTCACATCACCGACAACAATAACAAGATCAGGTTTTTCCCTTAAAACCACCTTTTCAAAGGCCGTCATAATCGTCGAAGTCTGGACCGCATGAGACCCCGAACCGACATTTAAATAAATATCAGGCTTCGGAATGTTCAGATTCTGGAAGAAAACCTCCGACATTTTGTAGTCATAATGCTGACCGGTATGAACAAGATTGACCTTAAAACTATTCCTGTGCTTATTAAACTCCTTCATCAACGGCGCTATTTTCATGAAATTGGGCCGCGCGCCCGCAACTATAATTACTTTCTTCATCCTTTAAATCCTTCTTTGAAGATTACCGGTTTTAAAATCATCTTTTGTCTGTCATCCTGAAAACAAAACAACGAGAGGAGATTGTCCCTGCCTGATTCTCTCCAGCCTTCCGGCCATATTAAACACTGCTCCGCCCTCTTGGTCACAGAAAATGCAACCGAGAAGAACGCCCCCTGAAAATCTGCTGCAAAAAAATCCCGGACTGACGTAATGCTTCACCGGAAGATAACGATATATTAAATAGAAAACAGGCGACAACTAATCGGAAACAATCAAGCTCTCTTCTTCTCCGGATAAATTCTTCAAGCTAAGGAAGCTGAATCAGCCAGGCGCAGGGTCTGTAAAATATTTTCAGTAATCCTCCCCCTCTTTTCACGCTGTTTTAAAATATTCATACGTCCTCTTTAATCCTTCTGAAATGGAAACTTTCGGTCCCCACCGGAGTGTTTCTTTTGCTCTTGAAGAGTCAATCACGCTTCGCCTTTGCTCTCCTTTCTTGGGAGGGCCGAATTCCTTTTTGACGGAGGGGGCCATAATATCCGCCAGATGATCGAATATTTCATTAATTGATGTCTCCAGACCTGTGCCGACATTAAAAATATTCTCTGAACTATCGCTTGTAAAAGCCAAAAGGTTGGCCTGAACAACATCTCCCACATATACGAAATCCCTTGTCTGGCAGCCGTCTCCGTTTATGAAAGGTTGTTCTCCACTGAGCATTTTCTGAATAAAGATTGCGACGACGCCGGCTTCTCCAAAAGGGTCCTGACGCGGGCCATAAACATTTGCGTACCGCAGTATTACGTGGTCCAGATTAAAGACGTTTTTATAATAATAAAGATAATGCTCGGCAACCAGCTTTGTAATTCCGTATGGGCTTAACGGCCTCAAAGGATGGGTCTCCGGCGCCGGAAATATATCCTGCTCTCCATAAATCGCCCCCCCGGATGAGGCAAATATTACTTTTTTCACGTCATATTTAAGGCAGTTCTGGAAAACATTTATTGCTCCCAGGACATTGACTTTTGCATCAAATATCGGGTCGGATACGGAACGACGAACATCCATTTGAGCGGCCTGGTGGCTGACATAGTCAGGGCGCTCCCTTCTAAACACGTCCTCCAGCCCCACATCCCGGATATCCAGCCTGTAAAACCTGGCCCTGTCATTTATGTTTTTCTCCTTCCCCGTAGAAAGGTCATCCACGACTATGACCTCGTATCCTTCTTCTATAAGGCTGTCAGAGATATTTGAGCCGATAAATCCTGCCCCCCCTGTTACCAGTACCTTCACTTTTCCCATTGTCCCGTCATCCTCATCAAGTCAATTTGTAAACAATATCGGGAAGAGGAAACTTTCGATTATTCAATATTACACCGATAACGTTGCTTTTCTTTTCCTCAAGCCGGTTAATTATATCTTTAATCACCAATCGTCTGGTTTCACCTTCATTCAGAACAATCACTACCCCGTCTGTAAGAGCGGAGACCGCCAGCATATCCGAAAGATTCTTCACATGCACATGCCAGTAGATAAAAACCAGGTCATAGCTCTCCTCAGCCATTTTAATCACATCGGACATCACCGACGTCTCTAATAATGCAAGCGGATGAACGGACGTATTGCCCGAAGTAATAATGTTTAAATTTGAGTCCAGACTCTGGATCGAATCCTCAAAAGAGACCCTCCCGTTAAGCACATCCGTAAGACCGATTTTATTATCTGCGTCAGCAATATGATTTCTCGAAGAAGAACTCACATTTGCGTCAATGAGCAGCACTTTAAGGCCCGTGTTGCCGTTGAAAGTATGTGACAGGCAATAACTGAGATTGGCAACGACAGAAGGAGCGACTTCCGCAGAATCGGTATTTATGATAACAATACTCTTGAAATGTCTCTCTTTCACGTAGAAATATAATTGATTAGATAAATGCTGATATGCCTCGCTGACCTTTGCATCAGGACTGAAATTATCATTCAGAGTACTGTTCTTCCGGCCTCTTGTTTTAGGAATAGAGCCTAATAACGGCACATTAAGATGTGTTTCGATGTCCCTGGGAGATGAAAACGTTTGCTTAAAATGTTCAATTCCAAACGCAATAACAACACCCGACATTATGCTCATAATGAAAGCAATAGCGCGTAAACCGGATGTTGAAGGCTTCATCGCCACCGGTGAACTCTCCCTTGCCTGAGCTACTATCTTGACCCCGGCAGGACCAATGGCTTCAATATCGGGAATCAGGCGGCCATCAAGAGTTTCTTCCAGTTTGTTAATATGCTGTTGTAATTTCTGAATTGTAGAATGTTTCTCGCCATAAACCAGTTGAAGATCGGCAATCTGCTGTTCGAGGTCAAAGATAACATAAGATCGACTTATAGAGTTGGCTAAAATGACTGCTATTTCAGGATCAAAGTCTCTGACGTTTATTATGAACAGGGAAGTTTCCCCGGCCTGATATGCCTCTACTTGTCCGCTTAACTGTTCCAAAGCGTTCTGAAAGAGATATGCCTGCCTCTCCGTCGGGTTCATCTTATCAAGCGCGCTTTTGAATTTTTCCATCGATCTGTCAATCAAAATGCGCTTTAGTCTGGGGGCAAAGCGTCTTTCAAAATCGAGGGGGCGGTTATCCAGCCGGAGAGCATTGACCACTCGTTCCATAACCGGTTTCGCTGTCACCATTTCGATTACAGTATCTATTGGCGAGCCAAAGCCAAAATCCTTAGTATCCTGAGGGCCTCCCGTGCGTATATCTCTCTGCGTCATTCTGCTCAGCAACATCTTAACCTGTGCCTCGTAAACAGGTGTCCTGAGCTCAGTTGCAATATAAACGGTTGTCATTATGACGAAGAAACTGCTGATAATTACGGCCTTGTGTCTGAACAAGACTGCTATCACATCCCTGAGAGTTGTTTCTTTTATGTCCATTTTTTTCATATGTCAGAGGATGCCTGATGAAACTACCACTATATCATTTGGTTTAAGAAGGATATCAGCCTCCGGATGTCCCTTTAAAACATCATTTATATTAACGGTTATCCTCTCTATTTTTGTATCATCGGCAGTCTTCCTTAATACCTTAACCCTGCTCTCAGAGCCCCATTTTGTCAAACCACCGGCCATGGTCAGGGCCTTCATGACTGTAATATCTTTCTCAAGCGGAAATACTCCGACTCTATTTACCTCTCCATACATTAAAAACTCTTTACTGCGTTCAACTATCACAATGTCATCCGGCTGAAGAAGCAGGTCATCCTGAACAGTGCCGTCAATAATCCCTTTAATGTCAATTTCCATATCATCAAACCCCGGGCCATCCTGCCGCATGCGTCTTAATTTAACCTTTCCATATTGTCCGGCATCCTTTATGCCTCCAGCCAATGTAATGGACCGGGATACTGTCATTTCATCCTCAAGTACGTATTGTCCGGGTACGGTGACCTCGCCTGCAACAAAAACCGTTTCATTGCGTTCCACGATCACTATATCGTCCGGTTGAAGGAGCATATCCTCGATATCGTTTCTTTTTATGATACCTTTCTTCAGACCTGAATCTCCTACAGTTTCATATCCAAATTCTGCCACCCGCTTGCGCCTTACCTTTATTTTCCCATATAACCCACTTTTATCTATTATGCCTCCCGCTACCGCTATTGCGCGTGACACAGTCATATCGTCTTCAAGGATATATTGTCCAGCTTTATTAACTTCACCCTGAATAAAGAATGTTTCGCTGCGCTCCAATATCACGATATCATCCGGTTGAAGGAGCATATCCTCTATGTCTTTATTTTTAATATTTCCTTTATGAAGACCCGATTCTCCTACTGTTTTATACCCGCCACCGGGTCCCACAATGCGTCTCACTTTTACTTTCCCGTAAAGACCGCTATCTCTTATGTTCCCCGCCATTGATAATGCCCGTAATACTGTCATGCCATCCTCAAGTTCAAGTCGTCCGGGAGATACTATCTCCCCCTGAAGAAAAATTGTTTTACTGCGTTCAACAATTACAATATCGTCCGATCTTAGCAACATATCCTCTATATTTTTGTTCTTAATAACTCCTTTATAAAGACCTGATTCCCCTATCGTTCTATATCCGCCGCGGCCTTCAGCGCGTCTCACCTTTACCGTGCCGTAAAGGCCGGTATCTCTTATACCACGAGCCAACGATAAAGCCATTACCACAGTCATATCTTTTTCAAAAGGTATGGCGCCGGTCAGCCCTACCTCTCCGTGGATATATACCCGTTTACTTGAGGTTTGCATTAAAGATATTGTAACAACCGGATGCTTAATATAACCCGCGGCGAGTTTTCTCGTTATTTCTTCCTCCACTTCAGCCAGTGTCCTGTCTTTAACATAGATACTTCCTAAATTAGGGAAAGATATTGTGCCATCTATTGAAATATGAGATAAAAAACTCAAATCATCATGGCCCTCAACTTTGATGTTGATCACGTCGTTTATTCCAAGTTTGTATAATTCGGTCTTTTGAGCGTATCCGACTGATAACTGGGTTATTACTAACCCAATAATTACCAGCATTATGAAAGATATACGTTTCATTGAGCTTGTATCTCCTCTTCTCTGATATTTTACGCTACATTACTTCGCACCGGTCCCCAACAATACGACTGGAATGGTCTTAAATAATATCCTCAAATCAAGTCCCAAAGACCAGTGGTCGATATATTCAAGATCGAGTCTCATCCATTCCTTGAAGTCGGAAATCGTGTTCCTTCCGCTTGCCTGCCAGAGACACGTTATCCCCGGCCTCATACTGAGCCTTCTCCTTTGCCATGTATCATAATTTTCTACTTCAGACAGTAACGGCGGCCTCGGACCAACCAGGCTCATATCCCCTTTTAATACGTTCCATAACTGAGGCAGCTCATCCAGACTGTATTTTCTGAGCCACTTGCCGACGTTCGTTACTCTCGGATCGTTTGTCATTTTAAAAACGGGCCCTGTCATCTCATTATACTTGAGCAGCTCCTTAACTTTCGATTCAGCGCCCTCTATCATGGTCCTGAACTTGTAAAACATGAACTTTCTGCCGTAAAGACCGCATCTTAACTGTTTATATAAAACAGGGCCTTTTGAAGTTGCTTTTATCAGGATTACTATAAGAAGAAATAACGGCAATAATACCACAAGCGCAATCGCCGATGCGGCAAAATCAAATAAGCGCTTTATGAAAAGATGCCCCAGCTTCCCCGGTGTACTGTCAAACGCAATCAGGGGAAAGCCGTTAAGGTCGGTCTGTTTCGCCCTTGAAAATCTGAAATTGAACAGATCAACAGCAAGATACACTTTTATCCCGGCGCTTTCACAGTAAAGCATTACATCTTCTATCTTTGTGAGCCATGAGCGCGGCACGACAAATACTATTTCATCCACAATATTATTGTGTATTATTGCGGGTATGCTTTCCAACGAACCTATCACCTCGTGCCCACGGATATATTCTCCCTCTTTATGAGCATCAATATCAAGCACCCCCAAAATTTTGATGCCCCATGCAGGGTTGTTGTCAATCAGGTCAATAAAGGTCTTGGCCCTCTTGCTTGTACCTACTATCAGGACCCTTCTGAAGAAGATTAAGGCGCTCCTGAAATTTGAGTCTCTCTTACTGAGTATTTTAAAAATATAAACAAGCACGATCTTCTCGATACAAATCAGCACCGAGGCAAAAAGGAAAGTAAAACCTATGAATAACCTGCTGATGTCTTCCTGCATCCTCAAAATAAAAATATAACTCCCCAAAATAATGAACCCGATAATGGCTGATTTCGCTATTATGAACAGCGCATCCGGAATTCTCGTGACGCCTGAAAATTTATACATTCCAAAATATGTCAGAAGGCTGCCCCAAACAACTAACATCACAGGTAACAGCCCTACATATACCACATAATAGCCGATTGAGCGAAGACTCTCATCTGACAGATATATCCTGAGCAAACTTGCAGGGAAAAAATGCAGTATCTCATTTCTAAGGAAGTAACCTATAAAAAAAGCTGCCGCCACTAAAACGAGGTCAGTAAAAAGCTGGACTCTTTTAAATAATTTATTCTGTTCTTTAATCATTTAAATCAAAAACTCACTGACAGCCCTGCACCCACGCCAACTCTCGAATAGTTTCGGTCTTCATCAGTTGAAGTTAGGTTTGAATAAGTATATCCCATATGCCCTTTGACCGATTTTCCCAGTTTGTCTTGCCAGAAGTTGTAGGATATATCAAAAGCTGCCCCGACAAAGGTATCGGTAGTGCCTGCTGATACAAAATCCCCCTGGCCGTAAAAACCTGAGAGGGAAATATTCAAATCTTTCAGCAAGGCCCTGCTCACGTTGCCCGAGACCTGCCAGTTCTTGAAAACGTCTTCAGTCTGGGGGGATATATCCACTCCTCTGGAATAGGCTAACCTTGCCGCTGTTTTTTTATCGACCTCGCCTGACAGCGCGGCCTCGATATCAGTGCTTTCATCGTTATTTGATAAAACGTCCATGCCGGCTCTTGCTTCTGCATAAAGTCGTTCGGTTATATATTGCCTTATACCTGCTCGGACCCTCTGAATATAAATATTTGATCCGGTCTCATATCTGCTATTTTCATAATCGTATGACATCGAAAAAACAGTCGCGGCGCTTAATTCATAATTAGCGCTGAAACTGACACCGTTCTGGTCCGAATCAGTTGTTCCCTCCTCAGGAGACCATCTTCGACTGAATTGGTAACCGGCTGTAATATTAAGATGTTCAGCTATGTCCCTGCCGTACGTCAAGTTTACAGTATTGCTGTATGAATCAAGCCTTCCGGAGATTCTGCCGAACTCTTCCGTAAATTTTTCGCATTCTGGAAATAATCTTACTGCCTGGTCCCCGCCGAATAAATCGAACAGCTTCTCACACTGCTCACGGTTAAACCCCTCATCTATCGTCCCCGGGACCTGGGTATGGGTATAGGTATTGGAAACGGTGACGCGGTCATACGGCGTAAACTCATTTCTGAATATGACGTTTACCCTTTCAGAGGAATTTTCAAGAGTGCCTTCTTCTGTAAGGATCTGCCTGTTGAGGAGCCCGCTCAGCCCCACTGAATGTCTGGGCCTTTCATATTTCAAGGCAGCGCCAAGATTAAAATTGGTAAGCAAATCTTCCACCCTGTCTTCATTTTTCGAAGCATAAGTTACGTTATTACTGTAACTTTCGGCTACTTGCCCTTCTACCTTTAGGCTTAATCCTTTATAAGGTGGGAATTCGTAAGCATTTGCAGAGGCTGCAATAAACACAATTAAGGCCCAACACACTGCAACACATAACGTCAAAAAACATCTTTTTGTCACCTGACGATATGTACGTAATAATTTATTAACGTGCATTTATTAAATAACTTTACAATAAAGTTCAATCGTGTTCTTATCGTACCGATACACGATTCCTTCACATATTCACTTCTGAATATATATATCGGCTGGAAATTAAGGTAGTTTACCTTGATTCTCTTAATAAAGCTTGCCACGATAACAGAGGTTTTATAATCCAATAGTCTTATTTAAGTATCTTATAGATTAACATAATTATGTGCTAAAATACGACTATGGTCAGGGTCAAAATCTGTGGTATCACAAATCCGGATGACGCCTTCGCGGCGCTTGATTACGGAGCTGACGCCTTAGGATTTGTTTTTTATCCCAGAAGTCCCCGTTCAGTAAGCCCTGAAGACGCAAGAAAAATTATCTCTTCTCTTCCGCCTTTTGTTTCTACTGTCGGCGTATTTGTTGACCTGAAAAAGAAAGAGGTTGATGATATTACATGTTATGCCGGGTTGAATATCATACAGCTTCACGGGTCTGAACCTCCGGAATATTGTAATGATTTTGCCGGCAAAAAAGTCATCAAGGCTATCAGGGTAAAAGAGCTTTCCGACCTTGAGCCGTTAAGCCGTTATAAATCAGCCTCGGCATTTCTCCTCGATACATACTCGCCGGGCGAAATCGGGGGGACCGGGAGGATTTTCAACTGGGAGATCGCGATTGAAGCGAAGAAGTCAGGACGGATAATCCTTGCGGGGGGGCTTACACCTGACAATATTGAAGAAGCGATACGTTTCGTCCAGCCCTACGGCGTTGATGTTGCTTCAGGAGTCGAAGGCAAAGAGAAGGGGAAAAAAGATCACAAAAAATTGAGAGCATTCATTGAAAAGGCGAGAAGCGCGGGGTCAGGTCTTGAAATTTGACAGGTCTGTCAAATTTCAAGACCTGACCCCATCCCGGATTGAAAGCATCTTAGGAGCGCATTTTACTGAAAACAACAAAGTCAGACTCCTTCAAAGCGGACAGGAAACGTTTCAGGCAATTCTTGATTCCGTATCAACCGCTGAAAAAAATATTTGTATTGAATTCTACATTTTCAAGGACGACGCAACCGGGAATAAGTTGGCCGAGGTGCTTAAGGAAAAAGCGAGGCAGGGCGTCAAAGTTTATCTTCTATATGACCATTTCGGCTCCTTTCTCACATCCGCCCGGTTCTGGTCTGATCTAAAAAAAGAAGGAGTTAAGGTTAGGGTATCACACCCTTTCAGATTTTCGTCGTTTCGCAGCTATCTGTACAGGGACCACAAGAAACTGCTTATTATTGACGGAAAAAAGGCATTCACAGGCGGATTCAATATCGCGGATGAATATCATGGTTATTTTAAAAAGCGCAGGAATGTCTGGCGTGATACGGGAATTTATATAGAGGGGACAATCGCCTCCGCGCTGCTCGGCATATTTAAAAAAAGCTGGAAAACATGGAAGGGAGAATCAATGGACCTGAACGTGCCCGTCAGCATTCCAGGACAGGGCGTCCCGGTCATTCCGGTCTTTGCAAATTCAAGCAGGGGCAGAAGGAGAATGAGGAAGCTGCTTCTTTACAGTATCCGCAACGCCAAAGAAAGCATTTATCTGACAACGGCATACTTCATTCCGGGCAGAAAAATACTTATGGCGCTTGTAAACGCGGCTGAACGGGGCGTATATCTTCAGCTCCTTCTCCCGGGAAAAAGCGATGTTACTTCTGTCTACTATGCCGGGAGAAGTTATTACAGAAGACTTTTAAACGCGGGAGCTGAGATATACGAATACCAGGAGGCGGTGCTTCATGCCAAGACCTCTGTCTTTGACAGTTGCTGGAGCATTATAGGCTCGGCCAACCTCGATTTTCAGTCATTGGGAAGAAACGAAGAAAGCAACGTGGGAATCTTCGACGCCGATTTCAGCAAAAAAATGATTGAGGCGTTTCAGAATGATTTGCGAAATTCGATAAAAATAGACGCTGTTAAATGGACAAAACGCTCTCTATATCAAAAATTCCTGGAAAAATTCTTTTCCGTAATAATGAGAAAACTATAATTATTTCCAACAGCTATCGTCAGGCCGGGTTTCTATTGATATTTCTCCTGCTGTGATATAATAGTGCGATTTTGATTTTTCTATTCACAATATAATTATGAAACTTAAAAAAGCTCCGGACAACAAAGGTCATTTCGGCATCTACGGCGGCAGGTTCGTGCCTGAAACCCTGATGCCTGCGCTTATTGAACTGGAAAAAGCCTATAAAAAATATATGAAGGACAGTGGTTTTCTTCAGGAACTGGGCCTCCTTCAGAAAAATTATATAGGCAGACCGACTCCGTTATATTTCGCGCAAAAACTTACTGAACATCTCGGGGGCGCAAAAATCTATCTGAAAAGAGAAGACCTCTGCCACACCGGCGCGCATAAAATCAACAACGCGATAGGACAGGCCCTCCTTGCAAAAAAAATGGGCAAAAAGAGGATTATCGCCGAGACAGGCGCGGGTCAGCACGGCGTCGCCACTGCAACAGGCGCGGCACTCGCGGGGCTTGAATGTGAAATATATATGGGCACCGAAGACATGAGGCGTCAGTCGCTTAATGTCTTCAGGATGCGTCTGCTCGGAGCAAAAGTAACAGAGGTAAGCATCGGCTCTAAGACCCTGAAAGACGCAATAAATGAAGCCCTAAGAGACTGGACCACAAACGTCCGCACCACTCATTATGTACTCGGCACAGTGTTTGGTCCTCACCCTTTTCCTGCAATGGTAAGGGATTTCCAGTCGGTAATCGGCAAGGAGGCGAAGCAGCAGATTTTAAAAGCCGCGAAGAAATTACCCGATTGCCTTATCGCATGCGTCGGCGGAGGGAGTAATTCCATCGGGTTATTCTATGCCTTTCTCGATGATAATGTAAGGATGATCGGCGTTGAAGCCGGAGGACACGGCATTGATTCCGGCGAGCACGCCGCGCGTTTCGCGGGCGGCTCCCTCGGGGTTTTTCAGGGCTGCAAAAGCTATCTTCTGCAGAATGACGACGGCAACGTCCTCGGCACACATTCCGTTTCGGCAGGACTCGATTACGCGTCAGTCGGTCCGGAACACTGCTTTTTCAGGGATGCAAAAAGAGTAGAATATACCTTTGCTACCGATGAGGAGGCATTAAGGTCATTCGCGCTTCTGAGTGAAACTGAAGGCATAATCCCGGCCCTTGAATCAGCGCACGCTATCTCGGAAGCAGTAAAAGTGGCCCCTGCTATGCCAAAAGATTCCATTATTATTGTCAACCTCTCAGGCAGAGGAGATAAAGACGTCCAGGAAGTGGCGAGGATAAAGGGGATTGAACTTTGAAATGAATAAGATATCTGACACATTCAAACATCTTAAAAAGGCGGGCGGAAAAGCCTTCATCCCCTACATCATGGCCGGAGATCCTTCGCTTGATGCTACAAAGGGTCTTGTCGCCGACCTTGAATCAGCGGGTGCGGATATAATCGAGCTCGGGGTCCCTTTCAGCGATCCTCTCGCTGACGGCCCCACAATTCAGAGGGCGTCTGAGAGGGCCCTGGCGCAGGGTGTAACGTTGAGAAAAGTCCTCGCGCTCGTGGAGGAGATAAGAAAGGCTTCACAAATCCCCCTTATCCTGATGACATATTATAATCCCGTATTTAAATACGGCATAGAAGCGTTTGCGAAAGAGGCCGCAAGAGTGGGTGTTGACGGCGTAATAATCCCTGATTTAATACCGGATGAGGCTGAAGATTTCCTGTCCTGTGCCCGTCAATATAATCTTGATACCATTTTCCTCCTTGCGCCTACAAGCACTGAAGACAGGATCAGGAAAGTTGTAAAGGCCTCAAGAGGTTTTATTTACTATGTTTCCATTACAGGCATTACAGGCGCGAAGCTCGCAATAGGCGACCCGATGAAGGATACGCTGGACCTGATAAAAAACAGCACCCAAAAACCGGTAGCAATAGGTTTTGGAATTTCAAATCCCGAAGAAGCCGCGGAAGCCGCGGATCTGGCAGACGGCATAATCGTAGGAAGCGCAATTGTCAGGCTTATTGCCGAAAGCAGGGACATCAAAGATTTTGCAAGGTCACTGAAACCCCTAACCCCTAATCCCTAAATCCCTTTTTACTTTTATATGGCGTGGTTCAAGAAAAAAGAACAATCTGCAATAGCAAAAAAGGTCAAGGTACCGGAAGGCCTCTGGGTAAAGTGTAATTCCTGCAAGGAGATCATCTATCGCAAAGAGGTTGAAAAAAATCTCAAGGTGTGTCCGAAATGCAATTATCATTTCCGGATTTCCGCAAAGGAGCGTATATCCCTTCTCGCAGACGAAAACAGTTTCGAGGAAATGGGACAAAACCTCCTGTCAAAAGACCCTCTGAATTTCAGGGACCAGGTCCCGTACAGAGACCGTCTCAGTGAATCGCGGAAAAAAACAAACAGCAGGGATGCCGCGATCGCAGGCCACGCGGCGATAGGCAATCACAAAGTAGTCCTCGTCGTCCTTGACTTCGAATTCATGGGCGGGAGCATGGGTTCCGTCGTAGGCGAGAAATTTGTTATGGCAGCGGAAAAAGCGGCTGAGGAGGAATTACCCTTACTATCGGTCGCGTCATCCGGCGGAGCAAGGATGCATGAGGGGATCGTATCGCTCATGCAAATGGCAAAGACTTCAGCCTCCCTGTCCAGGTTCAAAGGAAGAAGGATGCCTTATATATCGATACTCGCGGACCCTACTTTCGGAGGCGTGTCCGCGAGTTTCGCGATGCTGGGAGACGTCATTATCGCAGAACCTAAAAGCCTGATAGGTTTTGCCGGGCCGAGGGTCATTGAACAGACGATAAAACAGCAATTGCCCGAAAATTTCCAGACCGCGGAATTCCTGCTCCAGCACGGGATGATCGACATGATCGTCAGCAGAAAAGAGCTTAAGCAGACCCTCGTGAGGCTATTGTCGTTGACAGCCGGGAAGTCAACTCCGTAATCAAAAAAGCGGGGAGGTCCTTTCCGTGCCCGTTCCCTCTCCGGTCACGTTAACCGGACGCGATTCACGATCATATTATGACCACAAACTTCGACAAATACGATACTGCCGTCAATTACCTCTACAGCCTGCAGAAGCACGGCATAAAACTGGGGCTGGCGAACACGGAAAAAATGATGCGCATCCTCGGAAATCCCCACACCTCCTTCCGTGCGGTCCACATCGCGGGGACTAACGGGAAAGGCTCCACGTCCGCGGCAATCGCTTCAATCCTTCAAGAGAACGGTTTTAAAACCGGTCTGTTCACTTCTCCTCACCTTGTCAGTTTTACCGAGAGAATACGGATAAATAATACCCGGATAGAGGAAGCTGAAGTTATAAAGATTGCATCCCTGGTCCATGATTCCATAAAAAGGACTGACTTGACCCCGACATTCTTTGAATTTGTCACGGCTATGGCATTTCATTACTTTTCTGAGAAGAATGTTGATTGGGCCGTCATTGAAACAGGGATGGGAGGACGGCTTGACGCCACAAACATCATTAAGCCCGAGGCAAGCGTCATCACAAATATAAGCCTTGATCACAATGAGTTTCTCGGCGGCGCGCTTGCAGATATCACCCGTGAAAAAGCAGGGATAATTAAACCCGGGATACCCGTGATAACGTCTTCAGGAAAACCCGAAGTTACAGGACAGTTATCGGACATAGCGGAAAAGCGCGGTTCGGAAATTCATGTATACGGCAGGGACTTTAAAGGCTCGCTGCTGAAGATGGACGCCGGCCATATATCCTTTGATTATGCCGGCTGTAATAATTACAGCGGCCTCTCGATGCCGCTCACAGGGCGGTATCAGCTCTACAACGGCTGCGCGGCGGTAAAGACATGTGAAGTCCTCAGAGAGAGGGGGGTCTCCATTTCAGACAACGCTGTCAAAAAAGGCCTGCTGAATGTCCGTCTCGAAGGCCGTCTGGAATGTGTATCGGAAAACCCCCGCGTCTTCGTCGACGGCGCCCACAACCCGGAGGCGGCGGAATCTCTCGCCGACTCGATAGGGGAGCTTTTCCCCCGTAAAAAAGTTGTTCTTGTCACGGGCATCATGGCCGACAAGGACATCAGGGGGATACTCCAGCCGCTAACAGGGATTTCGGAAACCGTCATACTGACAAAGCCCGCTTACGAAAGAGCGGCCCCCCCTGAAAGACTCATGGATGACCTCCTGTCACTAAAAAAAGCCGGTCTTGATGTCCCCCGTTTATTATTGACGGCCCCTACTGTTGCGGAGGCGCTTGAGCTTGCAAAAAAACACTGCGCGGAAGATAATATCATCCTTGTAACCGGTTCCTTTTATACCATAGGAGAAGTCAAGGAGATTTTTGGCGGCAGGGGGATATGGTCGACTCTACGGGAAGGATTCGCAGGAAGTGACAACTGACACGATAAAACAGGCGTCCCGCCTGATAATATTTTTCTGCTTCCTCCTGGTCGCCGCCGCGACGTCCGCTGAAGAGCAGACAACTATTGCTTCGGACCGTCTCGAATATATCTCCGCAACAGATACGTACATAGCAACAGGCTCCGTCAACCTGGTCTTCGGAGACAAAACCCTTGCCGCCGACGAACTGCGTCTTGACAACAATACCTCAGAATCTGTCGCTTCCGGCCATGTTGTTTATGAGGACCCTGAGGCCATTCTGCAGGCGGACCGGATAGAATTGAATTTCGGAAACAAACTCGGAACGGCTTATAACAGTTCTATCTTTTATAAAGAGCATAATTTTCACCTCCACGGGAAAAATATCAAAAAAACCGGGGACCGGAGTTTCTACCTCGATAAGGCAACCGTCACAACGTGCGATGCAGAGCCTCCCCCGTGGCATATCGCGGGCAAAGACATAAAGGCAACCCAGCATAAGAGCCTGAGCGCGCGCCATGCAAGGCTTTATGCCGGGAATTTGCCTGTTCTGTATACACCATATTTCTGGGCGCCTATTTCAAGGAAACGCCAGACAGGGTTCCTCTTCCCGTCCCTGGGTTACAGCAGCACGAGGGGGTCCTATTATAAACAGGGGTTTTTCTGGGCCATAAAAGAAAACCAGGATGTGACCCTTTATCTCGATTACTATTCTGAAAAGAAACTGGCCGAGGGGCTTGATTACCGGTACATTTTAACGCCCGATATAAACGGTGAATTCTGGTTGTATCGCGCGCGAGACGATGAACCGTCCAGAGACCTTATTGAAGTCAAGTCCTATCATAGCCTGAAACTGCCGCATAACGTATCCGCCTCTCTGAAAGCGCACGCGGTCAATGAATTCGACTATTATGAAAGGCTCGATGCCACCTCATCCGGAAGGATGGGCCTTGCATCCGGTGGAACAGACCCCTTTGGTTTTGCTTCTGAGGAGAGACTGCAGAAGTATCTTGAATCCGACCTGCATGTATCAAGGCCCTTCAATGCCGGGAGGACCTATCTTTTGGCCCAGGCAAGACAAAGTCTGGAAGGCAGCTCGGCTGAAGTTCCCCAGTCCCTTCCCGAAATAGGATTCATCATCAACACCTTTTCCAGGGGGCCGTATTCTTTTAACGCAGCCTTTAAGGGGGTAAATTTCTGGAGAAAAGACGGGCAGAAAGGATCGAGACTTGATATTAATCCGAACTTTTATCTCAGTCTCGGCAGGCTGGTCAACTTTACACAAAGAGTCGGGTTCCGGGAGACAGCCTATTTCCTCGATGAGCCCGCGGCGCACGAAAACAGGCTGCTTTTTGACCTCAGCACCACGCTTACAACCAGACTTTCCAGGCAATACGCTTCATTCATCCATATCATTGAGCCTTCAGTGGAATACGAACATATTCCATCCGTTAACCAGGACAATATCCCGTTCTTTGACTCTGTCGATTTTATACCTCAGACAAGCAATATTAATTTCTCCGTTACCAACAGGATATCAGGATGGACCCGTCTGAACCTCGAATCGAGGTTCAGGTTCTCTCAGAGTTACAGCCTTCTTGATATCGCGAAGCCTTTTTCACCGCTGCTGGCAGAGGCCGCGCTGACAAGCGACAAAGTGGATTTCTATGCCAACGCGTCATATGACGTGCATGACAGGCTGGTGGCTGAAACCATAACCTCTGTGCTCTTTAAAAACAAAAAAGGGTATATTGGAATAGGCGAAAATTACAGGCGGTCTTCATCACTGGACCAGGTCACTTTTGAGGCAGGCCTTTACAGCCCCATTTCAGTTAACGGAAACCATATACCTGTCGATATGCACAGCAAATTATGGTATGACCTGAAAGGAAACGGGGTACAGGAAATCAATATCAGAAGCGCCTACACACATCAGTGCTGGGGATTTTCGGTTTCCTACACAAGAAGGCCTGACGAATACCAGGTAGCATTCGCTGTCGAGCTCAAAGGGCTTGGGACCTTGCGGGTGGGGACCCTGTAGCCGGCTTACTCCGCGCTTTTCTTGGCCTTATTCCACAGAATATCCATTTCCTCAAGGGTCATATCAGTGAGTTTTCTGCCCTGCAGCTCTGCTTCCTTCTCCATGTAATTGAACCTGTAAATAAATTTTCTGATCGTCTTCCTCAGCGCGTCTTCGGGGTCCACTTCAACAAAATTCGCGACCCTTACCATAACAAAAAAAATGTCCCCCAGCTCATCCTCTATCTCATCCTTATCATCCTTATCCAGGGCCTCCTTCAGCTCTTTTATCTCCTCGTCGAGCTTTGCGAACACATCCCCGATTTTTTCCCAGTCAAAACCGGCCCTCGTCGCCTTTATCTGAAGCTTCCGGGCCCTTAAAAGCGCGGGTAGAGATAACGGCACCCCTCCGATAGCGGACTTATGGTCTTTCCCTTCCTTCTTTTTATGCTCCTCCCACCACACCTTCACGTCTTCTGAAGTCTTCAGCACCCTGTCGCCGAAGACGTGAGGGTGTCTCTTCACCATCTTTTGCGCGATACCGTCAATAACTTCGTGAATGTCAAAAATCCCCTCTTCCCTTGCAAGCTGGCTTTGCAATACTATCTGAAAGAGCAAATCTCCGAGCTCTTCCTTTATGCCTTCGGCATTGTCTTCGTCAAAGGCGTCAATAACCTCATAGAGCTCTTCGACAAGAAACGGTTTAAGGGACTCCCGGGTCTGTTCTTTATCCCAGGGACAGCCCCCGGGTCCGCGCAGTTTCGCGGCAATTTCAACAAGGTCCTGAAAATTCATTTGAGAAGTATATCAGATTTCGCTTGATAGAGGCTAACAAATTACAGTAAAATGCTATGGGAAAAGGAAGAGTTAAATTCGAAGCACGAAATACGGATATGCAAAAAACCGTTACTTATTTTGAAAAAACAGGCCCTGAAAATACTGAAAAGTGTCTCGAAATAGCTGGCAGGGCCATCGATGAATCAGGTTATAAGCACATTGTAGTAGCTACCACAAGCGGCAGCGCAGGGGTGCTCTTTGCTGAAGGTTTAAAAGACAAAGACGTAAATCTCGTTGCGGTGACCCACTCAAGCGGCTTCAAAGAGCCGAACAGCCTTGAACTCACACAGGAAGCAAGGGAAAGGATACAGTCCGCCGGCGCGACTATTTACACAGGCACCATGATCACGCACAGCCTCGAGACCGCGCTTGCAAAGAAGTTCAGCGGGGTCTACCCTACCCTCCTGATCGCGCAAACGCTCCGCAGGTTCGGAGAAGGAGTGAAGGTATGCTGTGAGATCGTAATGATGGCCGCTGACGCGGGGCTCGTCCCTGAGGATGATGAGGTTATGGCCGTCGCGGGGACCGGACGTGGAGCGGATACGGTCACGGTCATACGCTCAGTGACGTCGAAAAGATTTTTAGACCTCAAGGTCCTCGAAATCCTCGCAAAGCCGAGAGGGTAGAAATAAAACGGTAACTGTATTATTATATTCACATATTTCTGATAATGCATATCGACAATTTAGGGATAACAGCCATGAAAAAACTCTTTCCCGTCACGTCACTGCTTCTCCTTATTATTCTCAATATATCAGGCTGCATTCGTAACGAGCCTGCAAAAGAGACAAAAGACCCGGGTATAACGAAAGAAGACGTGCAGGAAATCAGGGATTTTCAGGCAGAGATCAGGGAAATCCAGACCGGCATGGCAAATTCTATTTCCGACCTGAAGACTACCCTGACAGACATTCAGAATACTCAGAAATCAATTCTTGCCGGGCTCTCTGAAATTGAGAAGAAATCCGCATCCCAGGCGGCGCCGCAGGGAAGACCCGCTGTTGATTTCAATAAAGTCTACAACCTGCCGGTGGCCCATTCACCGGTAAAAGGCAATAAGAGCGCGCCTGTAACCGTTGTTGAATTCTCCGACTTTCAGTGCCCGTATTGTTCGCAGTTGCAGACAACTCTCAATGAGGTCCTCAACGCTTATCCCGATAAAGTCAGGCTTGTCTTTAAACACTACCCCTTACCCTTTCACCAGCAGGCCATGAACGCCGCAAGGGCGTCCGAGGCGGCAAGGGAACAGGGGAAGTTCTGGGAAATGCATGACCTCATATTCCGGAATTTCAATAAACTCACGGAACAATCGTTCAGGGATTTCGCGCAGCAGCTTGATCTTAATATGGACAAGTTCGCGGCTGACTTCACTGGAAGCAAATATGACCATCAAATCCAGCAGGACATGGCGCTTGCGAGAAACTCGGACGTAAGCGGCACGCCTACTTTGTTCATAAACGGAAAAAGGATGCAGCACAGGTCGTTCAATGACTTCAAACAGACAATCGACGGCATTCTGAAGAAATAATAATAAACTTATCATGGTAATCGGCAAACCTTTTCTTACAGTTGAACAGATTCAAAACAGGGTGAAAGAACTGGCCCGAAAGATATCCGGCGATTTTAACGGAAAGGAAATCCTCGCCGTAGGGATACTGAAAGGGGCCTTTATGTTTTTCGCCGATATTGTCAGGCACATAGACGTCCCGATGAAAATCGACTTTCTCATTGCCTCAAGTTATGTCAAATCACAAACCTCGGGTGAAATTAATATCTTTGCGGATGTAAGAGAAGATATAAAAGGCCGGGACGTTCTCCTGATCGACGACATAGTCGACACAGGACTCACATTGAAATACATACATGACATGCTCCTCGCAAAAAATCCCGCCTCTCTGAAGATATGCACGTTTCTCGATAAGAAAACGCGGAGGAAAGCGGACCTGAAGATAGATTATACAGGTTTTGAAATCCCTGATAATTATGTTGTCGGATACGGCCTCGACTTTGACGGCAGATTCAGAAACCTCCCCTATATCTCAGTATTCAAGGAAAGCATTTAATTCATTTTATTCAAAGAGCAAGCTTTCCCTGCGCTTCCAATAACATATTTTTGGGCCCTGTCCTACTGCTCCCCGCATCCCGATAGCCATGGTTGCATGATGTCTACTAAAGTTTCCCGGAAAACAACCGAATATATAGACATTGGGATGATTAACTCAGGAATGACCTTAGCAATAACTAAGGGAAATCCCGATAAAGAAAAATATAAACCGGGCGGGAAGCATATTAAAGACCATAAACTTTCAAAAACCACCATTGGTGGACTTAACCTTAAAAGGAGGAACCGAACTATGAAAATCACAGGATATTTACTGATCGTGTCATTGGCGGTATTCATGATGGGAGGCGCGTCTTTTGCCGACCAGTGGTCTGAGGACGTTGTAAAGCAACTGGACGCGATTACCGCGCTTGAACAGGGAAAGCAGGAGATGCCGGCGTCCATGGAGGGAGTGCCGGTTGTAAACGGCGAAGAAGTGCACAAGATATGGAAGTCGCACAAGGCCGCCATCATCGACACCCGCAACAAGACCCAATATGACACGGAAAGGATCGAAGGGGCGCATCACCTGTCTTCAGACGACCTCATAAAGGACCCGGCCCTGGCGAACAGCCTTGACAAAGAAAAAGAATACATAGTGTATTGCAACGGCGTCAAGTGCCCGCGCTCACCGCGCGCAGCCATCATGCTGAAGTCCCTGGGCTTCAAGAAGGTTTACTGGTACAGGGAAGGCATGCCTGACTGGAAAAGCAAAGGCTATCCAACGGAGTAAAGAGATAAGGATACGGGGGTTCGGGCGATATTTAAAAGCCCGCCCGGACCCCGGTTTTTTCAAAAATGACAATAAAGAGCAAACTGACGCTGAATGTAATAATTGTCCTCAGCATTGTGGCCGCTGTTTCGGCTACAAGCATCATCGGCATGGGGTTTGTTAAAAGAAAGCTCTTTTACCTTACGGAGCAGAGTACGCCATATCAGATGAGGACCGTTGAATTCCAGAAGGCCATACAGGAAGTCACCGCCGGCCTGATTAAAGTAAGCGTATCAAAAAATGCAGCGGAATATGACGCCTATCGCAAAGAGGCCGAAGCGGCCCTGAACGGGGTCAAGAACGCGCAGGCCGCCCTCGAGACTCTGTCGGGCAATACCACAATGTCGACATATAAGGAGATGCACGAAATAGCTTCCGAGATCTTCGATATGACACATAACAGACTCCAGGCAGAAGACGAAGCTGAAACGGCAAAAAAGACAATTATCCAGAAATTAAAAGAGTCCTCAATCAAATTAAATGAGCTTGACAAAAAGATCAGGAGTCTTCAGCTTAACCGTTCCGCGGCATTTATAGTATCAATGGACAACGCAAAAGATATAACAGAGAAACTGAAGCCCGCCCAGTCCCTGCAGTCATCGGTAAAAGATTTGCAGGTTGCCGCCGCTTCAGCGGCAGTGGCCGGAGAACGAAAGGTTTTGACTGTAATTGAAAATAGAATTAACGTCATTATAGACAGGATTTTAAAGAATGCTCATCTGAAAGAATCAAAGAATGCCTCGGCAAGCCTGAAAACAACTACAGAAAAGGTCAAAGAGCTTGTTAGGCTGAAGGCTTCCCTTTCAGAGAATGCGAATGAAAACATAATAAAGGAATTTAACGAACTTAATAAGGAAACCGGGGAAAGGCTGACAGGGGACATGGCTGTTATAGAGCATGATATAAATTCCATAATGGAAACGTTCAAGACAGAGTTTGAAAAACAGCAGAGCAATCTCGTTCAGGTAAATATAGCGAATAATGTCCTGGGAGGCAACTCGGACCTTATATCACAGGGCATAACAATCGACAGCCTGACTGCGAGACTTTTTATCTCTTCAACCGATAAAGAGATCAACAGCATCAAACAGGAGCTCGAAAAGATATTCGAGGTCATGGATTCCGTAAAGAAGAACCTGGAAAAATCCCTTAAAAAACTCAAGGCGGAGGAGGAGCTGAAAATGCTTCTTCAGGCGGAGCATGTCGTAAATTCGACAAAAGGCCTCCTGCTTGCGCGTGACGGCATAGTGGCAAAACTCCGTCATAAAATGAATATGCAGGAAAATGCGCTGGAGGCCACCGAGAAATTAAAGAACATAGTCGTAAAACAGGCTGAAAAAGGAAGGGAAACGGTTACCATCGCGCAGGAAGAACAGGAAAAGGCAATCGGCACCGTAAATAAAATGGTCAATTACAGCACGGCCCTGCTGGGATTCATCAGTATCGGCGTTGTGGTTTTCGGCATAGTTTTCGGCATGTGGGTTTACCGGTCGATTGCGAAACCTTTAACACAGCTTATCCATACTTCCGATGAGGTATCCCACGGGAATTTAAAGGACGAGCTGCTCGTTGATTCAAACGATGAAATCGGCACAGTCCAGTCATCAATGTCAAAGATGGTTTCCAATCTCAGGGAAATAGTAGAAAAAATGAGGGCGGCAACGAGCGGTCTCGCAAGCAGCTCCGAAGAATTATCAGCCACTGCGTCTTTATTGGACAAAAATTCAAGAGAGCAGTCCCTGCAGGTGGAACAGTCGGCAACGGCCATGACCCAGATGTCGCAGACCATACTGGACGTCGCGAAAAATGCCGCGGACACCTCAAAGACCGCCCATGCTATGCAGGAAACGGCGATCCTCGGCAAGGAAGAAATGGACGCCACATTGAATGATCTGACGAAATTTGTTGAGACAATAAAGGAATCCGCGGTCAAAATAGAATCACTGGGACAAAAGTCCACTGAGGTAACCAATGTCGTCACCCTGATCAAGGATATAGCGGACCAGACAAACCTCCTTGCCCTGAACGCAGCCATAGAAGCGGCACGCGCCGGCGAACAGGGAAGGGGATTTGCCGTTGTCGCGGACAACGTAAGGCAGCTCGCGGAGAGGACGACACAGGCAACCAACGATATCACAAGCACGATAAAAACTATGGAAAAAGAAATAAAGGATTCCGTGAAGGCCATGAAAGAGGAGAGGTCTTACGCTGAAAACGTGCTCAACAGCGTAAAGAACGCCCTGCAATCCATAGACAAAATAGTCGCGTATGTCGGAGGAGTTACCGATATGGTGCAGAGAATCGCGGCGACAACTGAAGAACAGACTGCAACCTCCGATACTGTCTCAAACAATATGGAGCATATCTCGGGCGTAACGAGGCATTTGAGCAACTCTGTAGCGGAGATAAAACGCTCTTCGGATGACCTTTCAAAACTTGCGACGGACCTCAATCTGATGGCGGAATGGTTTAAGGTGTAATTCAGAAATGCCGGAGACCGGACTTGAACCGGTACGTTCTTTTGGAACGAGGGATTTTAAGTCCCTTGCGTCTGCCAATTCCGCCACTCCGGCAATATCTCTGGGACAATCAATATCCTGCTCTAAATAAAGCCACGGGACTTCAATGTAATGACTTGTAAATTGGGGTGCCGTTCGCTCCCTCCGGTCGCTATGCATTCTTCTCATTGGAAAATTGCCAAAATATTGTAGCTTGATCTTTGAAATTATTCAAGGAAGCGGATTTGCCTTCGGCAGTTGCACGGGCGAGTACCTCTTTTTGACTTTCTGACCTTGCTGTGACATGGCACAATCTTGTACCGCCAAAACATGTGACAAGTACATCTTAAAACTCCATAACCCACTTCCCTGATTGACCTTTCTGTCTGTATGTGCCTGATTTTTCAGAAAAGACAAAAATCATCTTTACTGGCACCTGTCTTGCAATATCTATTATGTTTCTTGGGGCTAATACAGCTTTGCTGTTATGTTTTACCATTTTATTTGCGAAGGGAATGAAGGATGAAGAACCTGTTAATATTTCTGTTTGTTCTTGCTGCGGTTTCCGGATTCTCCACGCAGTCTTATGCGGGCCTGGAGCTGCGCGGCACAGACAGCCTCGGCGTCAGGTTAATCTACGACAGTGACCTTGATGTCACGTGGTACGATCATACGAATTCGTATAATACGTGGCAAAATCAGATGGACTGGGTCTCTGCCCTGACTGTGGATTTCGGTGGGACTATTTATGATGACTGGCGTTTGCCGTCGACGGTAGATGGTATATTCTCTTTAGGTTATGACGGCACAACCACAGCCGGCTACAATATAACAAGCAGTGAAATGGGGCATCTGTTCTATACCGGGCTTGAGAACAAGGGATATTGTGACGCTTCCGCTAATTGTCCACAGCCCGGCTGGGGTCTGACAAACACAGGGCCTTTTCTGAATCTGCGGCCGTACACCTACTGGTCCGGCACGGAATACGCCGCCGATACAGTCTTCGCCTGGAGCTTCAGCAACAATTACGGCTACCAGGGCAGTTACAATAAAGACTACAACCCCTATTACGCCGTTGCCGTCCGTCCGGGCGACGTCGCAGTCGTGCCTGAACCGGTGTCAATGATGCTGTTCGGCATCGGCGCTGTGTTATTGGTTGCGCTCAGGATAGTGATCAGGCGGCGCGGATAAACCGGTCCGGCAAACTTATTAGAGCATGAATGAATCAACCTGCTTCATCTTTAATAGTTAATTTATATTTGTCGATTAAATCATAGAGAGTCGGTCTGCTTATTCCTAATTCTTCAGAGGCCCGTTTAATATTACCTCTGTGCCGCATTATCACGTTTTCAATAAGGTCTTTCTCAAGCCTGTTGCGCGCTTCTTTCAAAGTCATCTTTTCATACTTCCCGCCCTGATTCTCGCCGGTAATTCCCTTTTTAAACTGGTTCTCCAAACCCATATGATGAGGCTCTATAATATGAGAATCCGCCGTGATAATCGCCTTCTGAATTTTATTTTCAAGCTCCCTGACGTTGCCCGGCCACGGATAGCTACCGACCGCTTCGAGGGCTTCCCGGCTGAAGCCTTTTATTTTTTTCCTGAACACGAACTTATATCGTTCAAGAAATGTTTTCGCGAGCAGCAATACATCATCTCCGCGCTCCCGCAAGGGAGGGATGCTGATCGATATTACGCTTATTCTGAAAAAAAGGTCCTCGCGGAACTGTTTTTCCTTCATCGCGTTATTCAGGTCGATATTTGTTGCCGCTATTATACGTGTATCGATCTCTATATCACTCCTGCCGCCGATTCTCTGGACCTTTTTCTCCTGGAGGAACCTTAAGAGCTTGGACTGAAGTCTCGGGGACATCTCTCCGATCTCGTCAAGGAAAAGGGTCCCTTTATCAGCGTATTCAAACTTGCCGAGCTGCTGGACATACGCGCCGGTGAACGCGCCTTTTTCATGTCCGAACAACTCGGATTCCAGGAGGGTTTCCGGTATCGCGCCGCAATTGATCGGGATAAAGGGTCCTTTATTCCTTGAGCTTTTTTCATGGACCGCGCGCGCCACCAGCTCCTTCCCGGTGCCGCTCTCTCCCGTGATCAGCACTGCCGCGTCAGTTGAGGCGACTTTATGAATCGTTTCAAAAATTTTCAGCATACCGGCGCTCTGCCCGATCATCCCGGCAAATCCCGCTTCCTGCTCGATAATCGTGTGGAGTTTCAGGTTTTCCCTTTCTATCTCATGGAGGTGCCAGGCCCTTTGCAGGATTATTTTAAGCTCATTCATGTTTACCGGCTTGAGATAGTAATCATAAGCGCCTATCTGCACCGCCTTGAGCGCGTTTTCCCTGTCGTTATTGCCCGTAACTATAATAACTTTTGTATCAGGCGCCTGACTAAGGATTTCCTGCAGGCACGACAGTCCTTCACTTGCCCCGTTTTCATCAGGAGGCAGACCGAGATCAAGGGTCACGACAGGGGGGTGTTTTGCCTTAAACAGGTTAATCGCAGAGGTCCTGTCGGACGCCTGAAGGATTTCATATCCTTCGGACAGTCCCCATTTAATATGGGTCCGGATATCAGGATCGTCTTCAACTATGAGTAACAGTTTCATCATACGGAATATTGCGGGAACAAATCAAAGGTTTTTCATCAAAGATACCCCGTCAAAATAATCGTCCCGGATTTTCAGGAAAGACATCACGGTAGGGCCGACGTCAACAATATTTATGTCGGTTGCCTGAATCTTCCTGTTTATATAGAAAACGGCGTCCCCTCTTGTATGGCCCCCTGTCAAAAAACTCCTGCCGGTTATTTGGATCTTGCTGATTGAGCCCTTAAGGTCATATCCATTATGGGAAAGCGCTACAACATCAGGCGCCTCATCATAATGATCACCGCTGTACAGCTCTTCCCTGAAGAAGACGGTTTTTATTACCTTCTCACCGTCAACAGTCAGTGACATGAGGTCTTCTTTCAGTCTCTGCCTTAAATTTTCATAACCGGAAGGGGCGACTCTTCCCCGGGGGTATTTCCCCTTCATGTGAATATAGAATCTTGAGGGGTCGAGGGCGAAGATCGTGCTCTCCCCGTCGATGTCTTCCAGGGACTGGGGATTATCTTTCATGAACTTGAGATACCCTTTCCCCCTGAGCCATGCATTCAGGTATATCTCCTGCTTTATAGCCGTGGAGCCGTGGTCGGACAATATGATAAACGGGACATCGTCTCCGGTCTTTTCATATGCCTCCCCTATAAACACATCCAGTTTCCTGTAAAAGTCAATAAAAAAGTTGTGCTGGGGATGCTGCGGGTCTTCGAGTGCTGCCCATAGATAGTGGTGAAGGCGGTCGGTTTCCGTGATTACCCCGATGAACAGGTCCCACTCGTGATTGTCTAAAAAATGCAGTATCGCATTTTTCCTGATGATAAACGTCTGTTCGATATCGTCTGCAAGCGCTGATAGGGATTCCTGCGCCTTTTTTGTATCAACGTCCATCTTATATCCCATGCCCGCGAGATATTGATAAGCTGAATCGGGGTAAGTGGCCTTCTTCAGGTCGAGAGCGACAAAGCCCGCTGTCAGGATACCGTTTAGCGGTTTTGCAGGATATGTGGAAGGGACATTAAGCACTATGCTTTTTTTGTTGTGCCTCCCGGCGATATCCCATAATGTACTGCTTTTTATATCCGAAGAGTTCGGGAAACGCCATTGATACGTATCCTTTTGCAGCTCCATGAAGCCATAGATGCCATGTCTTCCGGGGTTTACGCCTGTCATAAACGTAGTCCAGGAAGTTGATGAAACCTCAGGAATCGAAGCCGTCATGTCTGAGAGAGTCCCCTTTGCTGCAAGTTTCGCAAGGTTAGGCATAAGCCCTTCCTCAATAAAACGCCGTAAAAGACTGCATGGAACACCGTCAATGCCGATTACAACAACTTTTTCCTTCCTTCCATTCTGTCCGGATTTGCCTTTTAAAAAGCCGAACATTACATATACCCCAGATCCCTCAGTTTACCCATGATCTCTTCCTTGCCCTGCCCCCTTCCCGCCCGTTCTGTTGTATTTTCAAGGTCCTGTTCCCATGCGGGGATATCGGACATTTTCACGGTAGAGCCTTTTGCCCCAAGTGACCTGTAGCCTTCATTATATAAAACACAGAAAGGCACGTTATATTTAAAAATAAAATTCCAGATATCGCGTTCCTTAAAATGCAGGATCGGCTGCACCCTTGTATGCGGCGGGTTGCTTCTGTCACTGAAATATGTTTCTTCTATCCTTGCTGATTGTTCGTCCCATCTTATCGCGGTTGCAAGCGCATGGACCCCGTAATCTTCCAGGAAGATATTCATCGCAACCGTCTTCATCAAATGATTGCCGACATACGATTCAGGCTCAAACGGAAATTCAGCATCCTCAAAACCGAGCTTCGCAATCTCGGACCTGTTACGTTCATTGAGACTGCTCACCTTAATCATATCACCAACATTTTTCGCTTTATCGCTCACATCGGTATTCTTGGCGATAATCACATTAAGGTCCCATTCCTTTTTAAGACGGTTTACAACGTCCCATATCTCTTCAAACACATATCCCTCGTCAATAAACATGATTTTCGGCATAGGCACGGAAAGGTCCCTGCACGTTTCCCTGAATAACCACGTCATTGTCGTGCTGTCCTTTCCGCCTGTCCATGCAACAGCCAGCTTCTCCGTTCCAAATTTTTCAATCGCCTCTTTGATTACCTTTTTTGACTGGTTGATCTTCTCTTCAAGGCTTGATGCCATAAGCATTTCTCTTTCTTTAAAATCCACTATATTCCCTCCTTTGGGTTTAAATAGATCAGAATAGCCAGCAGGAAATTTTAGCTTACTTTCCTAATTTTAGCCACTATTCCCATAAACTTTTCGGCAAATCCTCTTATTTGCTTAAACCTGAGCGCTTCACAGCATAATATTGCCTCATCTTCACAAATCTGTTATTCTGCCGCAAGCGGCAAAAAGACTGCAAAAGAGGTCCCCCGGCCTTCCACGCTGTCTACTGTCAATTTGCCGGAATGAGCATCAATTATTGTCTTGCACTGATAAAGACCTATTCCGAGCCCTTTCTTCTTGGTGGTCTGAAAAGGCTTAAAAAGTCTCTTCTCAATAAAATCCGGGGACATTCCGCATCCGTTATCGGTTACTTTTATAAAAGCCATGGAATTCCCGGCGCCTATGTTAATTTTAATCGCGCCCCGGGTCCCGGCGGCGTCAATTGCATTCATGATCAGGTTAATAATAACTTTTATTATTTCCTCCCTGTCGATTTTCGTATAAACCGGTCCTGCCTCTGTAAAAGATAATTTCGGGTCTCCGTTCATATTAAGTTGAGAGACGGCCGACCTGACGCATGCTCCCAGGTCTGAATATTCAAGTTCAAGACTTGTTTTAGCCGGAAGATTCTTAAGTCTTTCTATAATCCCCTTGATCTTTTCGGAAGTATTGGAAACCGCCCGCATCGCGTCTCTCTGGAAATCAGGATTATCGATATGCTCCTCCGCGTTATGCGCTATCAGTGAAAGCATGGAAACCGCGTTCTTGAGGTCATGTATTATAAAAGATGATAACCTTCCCACTGCTTCCATTTCCTTTGCTTCGGTCAATTCCACGGAAAGCTTTGAATTCATAATAGCCGAAGTCGCCTGTTTAGCCAGGGTTTTCAGGAGATCATAATCCTCGTAATTATACTCATCACCGCTCAGTCCTTCCTTCAGGATTACAAACCCTATAAGGTCTTCAATATGAAAGAGGGGGACTATAAGAGATGTTTCCGTATTCTCAAGAAAACTTTTATGGATCTCGACAATCTCTTTGCATTTATTGTCATCGACATTCAAAATCCATTTTTTGCTCTGTAAAAACTCTATAAGTCCCTTATCGGGGCCTTCCTTAATCACGTCATTTTCAGGGCCTGTAACACAGTGGTATTCTCCATTATCTTTTTCTTTCAGCCATACCGATGCCCCCCGTGAGCCAATGGCTTCTTTAAATTCCCCGGCTATCGACTCCAGGAGTTCTTCGGATGTATGTTTCAATGAAATACGCTGCGTAAACCGGAGCCATTGTTCCCTGTAATCATATTTTGAACTGTAAAAATTCTTGCTTATGAAAACCAGGGCCTTTCTCCTTAACTGCTCCGACAGGAGCGCCGTCATAATCAAAATCGCGCCGGCAAAACCAAGGAAGGTCGTAATATTTTTCCCAACCTGGGGACCCATATAACGCATTCCCTCGCCTACTATGCCGAGGCCGAGGAGATAGAATCCTACGACAAATATACTGACAGACCTGAAAAGAATTTTTCGGGATATGGCGATCTCAACATGCAAGGCCTTATGTTTGAAAATGGAAAGCCCTATTAAAAGAGCAGAAACCAGGATAACGCCTTCTCTTACGGGAAGAAGCTCCATATTCAACGAGCGATAAAGCAGGGCATAACTGTAATAAAAAATATTCATGGCAATGATGCTGCCTGCTCCCATAATAGTGTATTTAATTTGCCATTTGCCGATTCCCGAGGAACTTCTTAATGTTGCTTCCAGGTTTATGATCGATACGATAGAGTAAAATAAAAGCAAAAGGTTAAAAATATATCCTGTATTCTCCAGAAAAAGAGTTTTTTCGATATCGAATTCCGGAGAATAAAAAAAATCCTCAACCGGTTTTGCCGTGAAGAAATAGATAAATAGCGGAGATGCTAATAATAATGCCCTGGAGAATTTGCTGACAGCTCCCCAATAGTCAACACGGGCAAAGCTCATCGAAAATAAGAGCCATGAGGTGACCATTACAGCCTCGGCAATAAAAACGATCCTTTTCCATGTTACAAGCGATTCAGGTCTAAGCACACACAATGAATCGCCTCCAATCACTACCGCGGTCGAGAGGGCGCTGAGAAAAAAAGCAATATGGGAAATACGGTGATATTTTCTGAATAGGACCACAAATGCGATGAGGATGAGGGACAGTACCGCGAGTGTTGAAAGTATGACTATAACCGTCTCCATAAGATTAAATAATATATAAATTATACTCCTTCCAATCTTTTTTAGACAGTCTGAACTTCAACCGTTTTCATCAAGTGGCTGAAATTCAGGAAGCAGGAAAACTGTAATAATTCTGACAGTTGTGTTATTATTTTTAAATAATGTATTTTAATCCTGCAATTAACTATTATTTATTTTATGGCTTCTGATTATTCAACTCGGAAAAGCAGACCCGATGCCGGAGGACCTTCCATGCAGAAAACATCCGGAATACCCGGGAGAACCGAATAATGCAGGACACCCACAAGAATGAATTCCTGAAAAAGATCAGGCTGTTCTCATCATTGACGGACAGTGAGATTGATAATCTCATAACTAAGCTGGTTGTAAAAAAATTCAGGAAACATGAAACGATTTTACATGAAGAAGACACGAATGAATTCATGTACATTATCCTGTTGGGGAAAGTTAAAGCCATTCGCGTAACGGAAGACGGCAAAGAAATAATCCTCGCGGTACATCAGTCAGGTGAGTTCTTCGGAGAGATGTCCCTCATTGACGGCAGGACGACCCCCGCGTCTGTAATAGCAACTGAAGATTCCCTTATTGCTCTGATCTCCAAAAATGATTTCTATTCAACCTTACTGGTGCAAAACAAGGTAGTCGTAAACCTGTTAAAAATATTCTGCGTAAGACTGCGCAAATCCTGGGACACCATACAACTGCTCAATTTCAACAATGCGTCCCAAAGAGTTAAGATGCTTTTTCTTATGCTGTCTGAAGAATACGGTAAAAAATCACCTGAAGGAGTGACGTTAAACATCAGGTTGACTCACCAGGATATTGCCGAAATGACGGGTATGACACGTGAAACTATAACAAGGATAATAGACAAATGGCAAAAAAGCGGAGAACTTGCAGTCCTTAGAGATAAACTTATCCGTCTTAGTCCGCTTTTTTTCCAGAAAGATATTGATATAAAGTTATAATCTGGATTGTCCCGGCAGGTTGAATTAAAAAAGGCTTTTGCAAAATTTTTCATTTGCAAAAGCCTTTTGTCTTTTCTGTATTGTCTACTTAATTTATTTCTTTCTCCGCCTTGCGTAGAAGGCTGCGCCGATTAGCCCTGAACCGAGGAGCAGTAAAGTACCGGGCTCCGGAACGGGTGTAAGCTCCAGATCAAAACTGGATTGTCCCGGACCTCTGTGCGTTAAAGTGGCGATCCCTGTCAGAGAGAAAGAAGCGGGTATTGAAACAGGGTAGCTGTCAACTGAACCGCTGAAAGCTCCGGGGCCGAATACACCTAAGCTCCCAAGCAGAGTGCCTTCATCAAATAAAGAGCTCCCCATCCACGTTTCAAAGCTTGCCGTTCCACCTGCCGTTCCGCCGACTTTTGTGCTGAACCCGGGTTCGGTCGCGCTGAATCCCGTGTCACCAAATTTTATCGTCAGGGTGCCGCCTCCCGTGGTATTGACATTAACGGAATTCAGATCCAGATATGGGATGGTGGTCAGGCCTGTGCTTACATTAATGTCAAACACGCCCACCGCACCGATAAAAGTAACTACACCAGAAGTCGGATTGCTGTCTCCAGCCAAGCCATCGGTAATAGTAACGGTATTTTCAGGTACACCATCACTTAATTCCAGTGTAGGTATTGCGAAAACAGATTGAAATCCAAGTCCGACAAATACCGCCAATATAAACAATAATATTTTCTTCATTACTTACCTCCTTGTATTTTAATTTTAAATCCCATAAGTTTTATTGGTTACATTATCTTTATTTTTAAAAGCAACATTCATGCCATTCATTGTTTTTTCATAACCCCTCAATAATGAATATTATTTTGGATTCACCATCACAATGCCGTTGCCAGTGAATGTAAACCTATCCGACACAGAATAATGCTCAACATTGTTTATTAAATAGTAAAAAAAATATAACCGTATATTTTTATTAACTTTATTTAAAACGTTAAGACAGATGTAACTATTTTTTCTAAAAGTAAAGAAAATCGACACCTTTTAGTGAGACCCTGTTGTTCGATTAATAAATTTAATTGTATAGATTTCCATACAGTTCCACTGTCTTCAAGGATGAACAACTTACACATTTTATCTCTAACTAATGGTAAGTTAATAATAATTTATTGATAGCACGTTTATTGCAACTATCCCTCAAACTAAGAAATTGAATTATATGATTATTTACTTTAAAACCATAGCAAGGTCTGCTTTTTTCCTGACCAATACCAGTAAACATTTAACTGTAAGGCAACCTAACTCTATTGTAAAAAAAATAAACATATTGTGACTGTGGACACATAAACATGATTGGCTAAATTTTATTATATGAATATGGAAATCACAAATTTAAATAAGCGCTTCTCACTCGGGAGGACAATTATGCCGGCAAAAGAAAAAATACTGTTAATATTTGCGGCCGTAATACTAATGTCATCGGTTGCGGGATGCGGGGGTGGTGGTGGTGGTGGTGGCTTGTCGGGGAATAACGGTGAAAATTCGGGCTCAATACCGAATTCCGGCAGCACTATTTCTCTCTCATGGGATGCTCCGGCAACCAACAGCGACGGCACTCCCTTGACTGACTTGGCCGGATATAAAATATATATTGGAACTTCAACAGGTATTTACTCGGAAATCGTAGATGCCGGTAACGTAAGCGCCTACACTATTGAAAATTTAACCCCTGGGGTCTATTATTTTGTTGTAGTTGCATATAATACGTCCGGCAATGAAAGTGATTTTTCAAACGAGGTGGCTTTAACTGTCACCTGAGGTTGGAAAAAGCCGGTTTATTATTCAGGCAAATAACCTGCCAAAAGAGGCAGGAAATCCTGAATGGCGGCCTCTAAAACAAACTTTGCCTCGCCTTTATCTTTTTCAACCGGTGTCGAAAACCTTATAAAGGCCGCGTCGTTTCTCCCATACCTTACTGAATTCAGTATCATATATAATTTCAAGACATATTCGTTGGTAATAAACGCATCTTTTATTTGATACCAGTAAATAAACACTTCCCTCTCCGTACCTTTCCGGTAAACGGCCTCTGTAACATCAATCTTTCCTACTCCGTCAATATTGAAACTCCTTGTCTTCTCGGAAAGCCTGAACCATCCGCCGCCGGGAAGACAATGTTTCGGCGAATGAATCTGCGCCCCTTCCTTCTGGGCGCCGTAATAACCGATATACAGGTTGATCACGTTATCCCCTTTTTTATATTCTCTCGCCATGTACTCGCTCGCCCGCAGCTTATCAAGCACCTTATCGTCGAAATAATATGCCTTCCCTTCCCATCCCTTCCACTGAAGCGGAAATTCATCAAATGCTTTCTTCATAGGCACTATTTCATGGAACGGGAATACCTTGATATACAACGCGAACGCGATGATAATGATGGATGAAACAATTAATCTTCTGTTCATCGTTATCCTTTGCTCTTGACCTTTCCAAGAACCACGGCGGACAATATCAGCAGCGCGATCGCTACGCCGAATATCATAAGCCCCCCGAATTCGTGAAAGAAACCTTCTGCTGCTGCGGCTCCATGTCTATCAGCAAGAACGCCCGTGCCTATAATCCTTAAGGCGTTCACAAACACGGCGATCGGGACCGCGAGAACAACAAGTATAAACTTTTTTATCCGTCCCTTCTGCGTCAAATATGCAAGGGCTGTTGACAGGGCGAGCAGAGAAACAACAGACCTTATCCCGCTGCACGCGTCCGCTACCTCAAGCGTCGTACCCGCGAGATGGATAATATTCCCTTCCCGCAAAACAAGAACGCCTGTTAAGGACAGAAATTCTACCGAGAACTTTGACACAAAGAGCTTCAAAGGAAATGCGACAGAATCATAAAGCAGGTAAGGCATCGGTATCATGAATACAAGATAAATGAACGGGAAAGACACGGCTTTGAAAAATCCGGGGCCGAACGAAAATATCACTGCCCCCGCAAGCACAACAAGCATCGAAAGCCTCATGGAGAACGACTCGCCCGAAAGATTGCCGATCAGGAAAATGACGAGTCCGGAAAACAATATTAAAAGACCCCAGTTCGACGGAGTTATGACAGCCGATTTCAAATTATCTTTTTTCTGCCAAAGCAGATAACCGGATATGAAAGGTATCAGAAAACCATGGGAGTAATTCTCGTCGTTGTACCAGTCCAAAACTACCTTGTAAGCGGTATCCCAGTACAAAAATCCAAAGGCGATCAGAGAGAATATGACCGGTACGATGTGGATTCTCTTATAATTTTTCATAACGACTCCACGCGGAAAGGACTTCACCGCAAAGGGGGGAGAGCGCCGTCCGTTTCTATGAAAAACCGGCAGCGCAAAATCAGTATCTTGCCCAATACCATAAAAGCTTTGTGTATTCGTAAAACAGCAATTCAAACAGCCCGGAATGCTTCCATAAGCGCGATAAATGGATTAGATTTGTAAACACTGAATCGGAAGGGACAAAAATAAATTTCATCTGTTCATCCGGAGACGACAGCTTACTGAATTTTACTCCCTATCACCATGATCCTGTCGGCATATCCTGCTGTGAACAGTTCAGCGGCCTTCGGTACTCTATCTCCCGCAATATCCCCGCTTAACACTATTATAATATCCGCTTTGCCGGGATTATCCTTAAAAGCGAGAAAATCATAACCTGATTTTATTAAATAAGAATTGGTAAGGAAAAGCAGCAACAGTACTGCAACAGTTTCGCGGGGGTTCCTTCGCCCCGCCCGGAAGGACCGCAAGTCTCGCGATGACGACTCCGTACTCGCAGGGTCCGGAATGCTAATTAATTGTCCCGCGTAAATACTGAGGAGGTCCCGGAGAACCGGCGGCATCATATTCAAACGCCCCGATGTCATAACCGCCGCTCTTAGGCCTCGCGACACCGAGATAATCCGTTGTAATGCCGGTATTGACTCCCATATCAATCAGAGGTGAACTGCTTTGTAACCTGAAATCAGCGGTCTCAGGGTTCGTCATCACCGGACTTGAATTAGTAAAAGCGTAGCTCCCCGTCTTCCCGGGACTGACAGGATAAACATAATTAGTCTCAATAGTGCCGGAAACTGAAGTTGCGATATTCCCGCTGCTGTTGCCGGCGTTGTTATAGAAAATATTATTTCTTATTATTCCACCCCCCCTTAATCCCGCATTCGCTTGAGAACCCGGCACGGTATTACTGTATATCACATTATGATAAAATTCATGTCCCGTACCGTTCAGAGAAACCCCATCAGCTCCCCATGTGGCCGGATTTTTGGCATTTCCATAAATCAGGTTGTTCCAAATCTTCCAGTTTTTCTGATCCTTACTGCCACCCTGGATCAACAGGCCATACCATCCGTTATTGTAAATTTCATTGTTCCATACTTCGAAATCAGTCGACGGGTAAGAATTATTAGAACCGATCCCGTTGCCCCAGTTGTCATGAATCTTATTATGATGAATTCTTACGTATTGAGTATCCTTCCAGTCAAGCCCGTCTTCATAATTATCATGCATGTTGTTGTAGGCAATTTCTAAATACTTATAAAAAGTATTGACGTTTATAAACGCATCTTCAGCTACGTCGTAGACTTCATTATTATATATATATATTTTTTCGTTCCAGCTTGCCGCCGCCGGACTCCCGTCGAAATTGTAAGCGCCAATTCCACCTCCGCTGCCTGCTGCACTATTTGGATCTGTCTCATAGGCCCCCATAGTATGAATTACGTTGTTGCTTATAGTCACGTTCTTGCCGGTGTTGATTGCAATACCCACAAAGCCATTATATATCTCACAATTGTCTATTACTGCTGGGTTATCGTCGATCCTGATACTTGTACCCCAAACCAGTTTTCTTGAAGGACCGCTTGATACCCTGAGCCTGGAAATAGTTACGCCTTTCACCCCGCTTTGAATTCTGATATTAATGGTTGCGGTCCAATCGAACGCGAGCAAAGGCCTGTTATTGTAATCATCGGCTGTAATAGTAAGGTTGGCATGATTAACCGGATTGTTTATATATATCGTCCTGGAGCTTAAATTATAGGTTCCAGATTTAATTTTAACGGTATCTCCCGCGGTTACTTTGTTATCCAACACATATTGAATGGTCGCGCATTCAGATGTGGCTGAACCGCATGCCGAACTATCTGTCCCGTTTGTTGCGACATAATATGTAGCCGCAAAGACCGGCGCATTACCCAAAATAAAAGACATTGAAAATGCAGCAAGTTTCAGCATAATGTTCTTCATTCTTCAACCTCCAAATAAATTTTCTTCTATCTATTAGAATAATTCAAGACCCCATCATAATATGTGACTGACATCACCAACCTGCTTCCTTGTATGAAGCGCTGAAATCATACAGAATCAAGGTGTTTTTCTATTATTTCACTGACCTCTTCTCCTCTTGCTTCCCAGGTGTCTTTTTTAACGAGCCTTTGCCTGTTCTGAATGAATGCCTCCGTATTAAATGCAAAAGACTTTTCTATTTTACTTAAAAAATCTGAATGACCATACCCTATCATCACGGCATCCGGATTTATTTTGTTAAACTCCTCAACAGGGGGCAGTGCTGAAGAAACGACCGGCTTGCCCATAGCAAGGTACTCTTTCAGTTTTACAGGAAAGACATGCCGGGTCAATTCATTAAGCAAGAACGGGATGAGAGCAACATCAAACTTTTTACCATAAGCCGGCAATTCAGAGAAAGGTCTCTGACCCAAAAAATGTATATTGGGCTCATTATCAAACAAGGAAATATCGACTACAGTCTTCCCGATAATAACAAATGACCAGTCCCTCCTTTGTTTGACAAGATAATGTATCAGGTCCAAATCCATCCACCTGTCAACCGCTCCGAAGTACCCTATCACCGGCCCTTTAATATTTATTATGTCTTCGGGAATCGTTAGAGCAGGGTCCTGAGCTTTAGAGAAATTATCATAATCAACCCCGTGCATGCTCAAGTAGAACGACGAGTTGATTTTTTTCTTCTCTTCCAGTATTTGTGGGGAGGTTGCAAAGCCCAATGTTACTTTCTTGAGAATCTCCATTTCCATCCTTTTAATAGAACTTCTGTCAACTCCCGGAAATTGTGAATGCTCATCTGTGCAGTAATAAACAGACAATACCTCCTTTAATCTGCCGACGACCCCATACATTGACGGCAGGAATATAAAAAGAATCGGTTTCCTGAAACCAAGAAAAAGACAGACGGCTCTGATATATAAAACAAGGAGCATCTGATTCAGCTTGCTTACAACCGGGACGTGATGGAATGGAATAACTACCGGACTTATGACATAGAACCTTTCATTAATTTTCTTTGGTAACCTGAAAAACCGCTTCACTTTCCTTAAGATACGTCCCATATCATTTTTATTCATGCGGGGACTGCGCAAACCGACGGATTCGACATACAGAACGCGGTTATGTACGGACAACTGACCGGCAATATGGTCCGTGCTTATCTTGCAGTCCGTCAAATTATAATCGTGACCTGCCATGTAGATTATGTCGTGGTTTTTAAGCATTCTATTGATTGCTTATGAGCTTCTCGTATATTTCCTCATAACGGGGTGTCAGGACCTTCCACTCCCTTTCTTCTCTTACCCATTTCATACCGTTTGCTTTGAGTTTTTCATAAAGTGCAGGTTCTTTCATCAGCCGCATAATTTTATCCACCAAAGCATCTTCGTTTTCACACTCAAATAATAACCCGTTATATCCGTCTGTTATCAGCTCCATTAAGCCTCCGACGTTGCTTCCTATACACACCTTTCCCATCGACATTGCTTCAAGGGGCTTTAAAGGAGTGACCGCCTGATTTATTTTTGCGTTAATCCTCGGAAAAACAAAAACATCAATAACCGAATAATAGTTCAGTATCTCATCATGCGGGACCCTGCCGGTGAAAATTACCTTGCCGGTCAATCCGAGCTCTTTTGACATGACCTCAAGATTATTTTTCTCGGTCCCCTCCCCGACAATAAATAAAACCGTCATAGGTTCTCTAAGGTTAATCTCTCTGAAAGCCTTTATTAGATGTTTCAGCCCCTCAAGTTTACGGATGGACCCTATATACCCGATGACAAGATGATCTTCAAGTCCGAACCTTGCAAGAAGTTCATCGTCCTTTTCCGCCGGCCGGAAATTGCCGGTATCGACCCCGTTCGGAAGAATATCTATTTTCGCACCAGGAATACCTCTCGAAACAATTTCTCTCTTTATTCCTTCTGATATCGCAATAACCCCTGAAGCATTTTGAATGGCCTTCATCTCCAACCGCCATATCATTCTGTATTTTAATGAATCAGGCTTAAGCCCTTCATCAACAACTGCGCTCTCGCCCCAAAGGCTCCTGAGCTCATATATCGAAGGAATACGTGTTTTAGCTGATGCGTAGTTGGCTGCAAGCCCGTTTGTGTATGAAGAATGGGCGTGAATAATGTCCGGTTTCTCGCTCTGCACAATTTCAAGCACGGCTTTTTTGTACATGTTCAGCATCTTGACCCTGGTCAGATAAGACGCTACTTTGTTCATGTCCTTTTCAGGACGCCTTATATGGTTGGTCCTGAAATATGTTATGCCGTTGATATTCTCTTTTCCCGTTTGAAGGCCCCCACCTTTAAAAAAAGGTGAGGTTACGACAACCGGATTGATTCCATGCTTCTTCTGGTTCTCAACAATATATTTGGCCCTTATTGTATAACCCGCCAGATCAGGAATCGACGTCTCTAAAACATGCAGGATTTTCATACGCTATTTTCCGGAAAGATCAAACCATCCTTGATCCGATGCCCCTTCCCGTTTACTTTTATATTATTGAAAGCCCCACCTGCCATTCTTAATCCGGCAGTTTTGTCGCCGTCAATGTTAATACTGCAATTTCGCTCTTCAATCGCGAGTCTCTTTATTCTACTCTTCGAATAAATGTCCAGGTCTCCCTTTATCATCAACTTATCGAAACCGTCTGCGTACAGATAAATCAATTCACCATGTTTTCTTTTTATAAAAAGGAAATCTCCGTTAAACGAAAATGTTTCATGCTCTATATTCTTTTGACCGAAAGAAGGACAGGACAAAGTATCTTCTGTATTCTCTTCCTGATCAAGGACCGTTAATAAAATCGGGGTAACGCTTTTAAGGCTAACTTTCTTTTTCGATGCGCTTATGAGCGAGATAAACATGGTATTGCCTTTATTTTGTTTCCAGAACCTTATCGTGTGCGCCGGGACCTTTACACCGTAGTTTTCAGAAAACCAGCCGAGTTTCGTTTTTTCATCCCCTTTGAATAACTCGTATTTCAGATCGTTGTCTTTAACCTGGATAAAATCCAGATGGATCTTTTTATCTTTTCCGGAAACCACTTCAATAGAATTACCCGCAGGATCTATCGCAGGTAAACAGTCAGGATGTACATGGAGATGGTGGTCGAAAGTATGCTCTCCCCTGCATGCAAGAAGGTCAATAATGACCCAATACCTGTTCTTGTCAAAGAAAATAATCCTGCGATGCACAACAGGGTCTTTCAGCCTCCTGTATCCGTCATGCTCGCCGTCGACCAAATCAAACCATTCCGTGCTCAGCCAACGGTTGCATTTGGCATTCGCAAAGGTCCTCCACGACATTCTGTCTTTAATCTCGGACTGGTTCAAGCCGTCAACGGTGATGGTGTTATGCGCAGGAGTCGACCTGAAGTAATCCCTCCATTCATAATCCAGATTGTAAGAGTAGGTCCCGGGATCAACAAAATAGTTTATTCCGTCCGAGCACAATTGAAAGCTCAATGCGTCGGCATGACCATGGCCTCCGCTTCCATGTCCGAGAGGGCCGGAGTCAAAAATCAGATAATTCCCGTCTTTTTCCCATCCGCTTCTCATAATATAATATCCGCCGTCCGGATATGCCTTCGATTTGGTCTTCGGAATTATTTCATCTATCCGCTGATATTTTTTTACTCCGTCTTCCCCCAGCAGCCAGAGCACCTCTTCGCTCATCCCGCCGGCTGCGAACTTAAAATCACCCCGTTCAAAAACAATTGCCCCTAAAGAAAGCAGTCCGCGGTAATCGTTCACGCAATTCTTTTTTACACTTATCCCCCTTGCATCGTCGGCATCACCAAAAGACGGCGCCGAACCGTCCGGTTTCAGCGCATACATCAGAAACCCGGTCATTTTCTCAACAGTTATATCGATATTCCCGGCATAATCAATTTTGTTTTTTTTAAGTAAAATCAGGGTCAAGTAATAATAATCGAGAAAAAATCTGTGATAATTCAAACTTTGCTCTTTATCAATCCCGTCGTTTAATACCTGATTGTCGATCTCTGCGGATAAAATCTCAAGCCCTTTTGATACCCATTTCCCGCTCCCGGATGTTTTAAGAAACAGACCCCCCATAATCAGTGAAACAGCCTCTCCGATCAAATGCGTATTGGCATATCTGTCTCTGGAAAGATTTTGCTCAATAAATTCGATCTGTTGAAATAAGGAGTTGAGCATTTTTTCGCGAAATTCGTCAGTTATGCTGTTTCTGACAAACGGATATGCCATTATCCAGGAAATGACCCTCATCCCGATCTCAAGAGAACTCACCCAGTTGATTCCTTTATAAACCGGATTGTCGTCGATCCATGAGTCAATATGACGAAGAATCGTGTCGCAATAGACCTTGTCCCCGGTTAACCAGTAACATTTTCCCAATGCAAAGAAATATTGATGCTTGTTAAGTTCCCATGGAAGTTTAATATCCCCGAGCCGGTTTGTACCCCTGAAAATTACATCAAACGAGAAAACATCTTCCCAGTCCTTCCCTGATACCGGGTCCATTTTCCAATCGACCCTGCAACCATGGTTAACTTCGTACCCCAAAAAAAAGAACTTGTGCCCGAGCAGGTCCTTTGCGGTTTTCATATCGCCGGCAATCTTTTCTCCGAAATACTTCCTGTATGTTTCGATGAGATACTTGCTGTTATCTGAATCATAAAAGAACCGGTTGTCCTTATTGACTTCAATGTTTTTTACCGGCTTAAAACGGGTGTTACATCTCTTTCTGTAAATTGTCTTTCTGTATTTTTTGACAACCCTGTCGAATAAAGGCATGCTCATGGAAATTAAGTCTTGAAAAATTCCCTGCGCCACAATTCGATATTGATAAAAGACCACAACTGATGGAGAAGGCTGTCGTTACCCTGTAAAAACTCATTGAGCGTATTTTCAACAACCTTATAATTCAGAAAGCTGTTCCTTTTCGTGTCGCTGTCCAGGAGCACTTCCATAAAAGGACTGTTCTTTTCCCTGAACCATTTATCAATCGGCACGGGGAAACCCATCTTTTCCCTGTAAACTATGCTTTCAGGCAGCACTTTTTCACATGATTTCTTGAAGATATACTTGCCCTGATTTCTCTTTATCTTGAAGGAAGCCGGGATTTTGATCGCCAGCTCAACGAACAGGTGGTCAAGATACGGGACCCTCGTCTCTATGGACGCGGCCATGCTCATTTTATCCTGTTTCATAAGAAGGGCAATCAGATATGTCTTGACCTGAAAATATATCAGCTTGTCGAGAAATGGACCGTTGAAATTATTAAATCCTATTTCCTCATCGAGCGTGTCGGCCATAGCGCTTTTCCGGTCACTCCAGGAATACATATGCGAAATTTGTTCATCATTGCAGATTTGAAAAAATGAATGTATCAGCTCTTTCTCATTTAAAGTCATTTTATTCAGAATAGCTTTATATTTTGAATTTACCGGAAGTTTCATAAAACCCTTGAGGATTGCCGGGGGCATCATGCTGCCGATTTTATTCAGCCTGCCGGCCTTGATATTACTTGTATAACCCGCAAAGATTTCATCGGAACCCTCCCCTGAAAGCATTACCGTAGCGCCGTTCTTTGAGTTTTTAGAGAGAATATACAGAGGGATGCTCGCAGGGAATATCAGAGGCTCATCATGATGCCAGATCAGCTTTTTAAGCAATGAAAAAAAGTCTCCTGATTCAAGAAAGTACTCATGGTGGTCCGCATGCAGATAATCCGCAACAATTTTAGCGTATTTCAGCTCATTAACTTCTTCAGGAATAAAGCCGATTGAGAAAGTTTTTACGTTTTCCGCATAACGCGACATTAAAGCCGCGATCATGCTCGAGTCGACTCCTCCGCTCAGAAACACCCCCAGCGGTACGTCGCTTATCATTCTCAGCCTGACCGATTTTTCAAGCTTATCAACAAGCTCGTCTTTCAAACGATCAATATTCCGTGGTCCGGAATCAGCTCCTCCGCGCGGGGTTATGTTCCAATACTGCGTCATCTTAGTTCCCCGGGCGTTTACAGTCATGTAATGTCCGGGGAGCAGTTCAGATACTCCCTTGAACATTGTACGCCGGCCATATACGAACCTGTATTTCAGAAGACGATAAAGTCCGCTCTCGTCGATCTCAGGCTGAAATTGCCCGGAAAGCAGCAGAGACTTGATCTCGGAAGCGAACAGAAACACGGCCTTGCCTTGATAGTAGTAAAGCGGTTTTACCCCTAATCTGTCCCTTGCAATAAAAAGCTCGCGCTTTTTTTTGTCCCATATTGCAAAAGCAAACATGCCTCTCAGATGTTCCACGCAGTCAACGCCTTTTTCCTCATAAAGATGGATAATAACTTCGGTGTCGCTCCTGGTTTTGAAGGCATGCCCCTTGTCGATCAAGGGCTGTCTCAGCTCCTGAAAGTTATAAACCTCCCCGTTGTAAACTATGATTACCGAGCCGTCCTCATTCGTCATCGGCTGGTGTCCGCCGGCAAGGTCGATGATCGACAGCCTCCTATGGCCGAGACCGATGAGCTCATCCATAAAAATCCCCGCGTCATCCGGCCCCCTGTGATGCATGGAATCTCTCATGCGAAGAAGCGAGTCCTGGTCGACAGGCTTGCCGTCAAAATTTAAATATCCGCAAATGCCGCACATAGTTATGGATTAATTTTTATATTTTGAGACAAGATCGTAGTAAAGTTTTTCCAGATCGAGCATGCATTTTTCATAGTCTGCCTTCTCTTCAACAAGTCTCCTGTTTGTTTTTCTGATTTTTTCCATTAGTGGCTTGTTTTCATACAATTTCAATATTGCGTCAGACAAAGCCGGAGAGTTTCTTGCCGGTATAAGGACCCCGTTTTCTCCATTGACAAACCATTCGGAAGTGTAATCAAGTTTTGTAATTATCATCGGACATTCGCAAGCCGAAGCCTCCAGAACAGTCACGGGAAATCCGTCCGTCGAAGTAACCGACAAAACAATATCAGCAAGATTGTAAAAGTAGGGCATCTGTTCATTATCGACTGCCTTTACCATCATATAATTCCCGGCTACTCCAAGATCTTCCGCCATCTTTTCAAA